>NZ_NFKZ01000001.1:0-201026 GCF_002160635.1 Lactobacillus gallinarum | reverse complement strand
AGCAAAAGTTTGGGAGTGTGCTAAAAAGGTTGAAAGCAGATATTAATAAACGAAGATAAGATAGGAAAATGTATTCAAATAAAATAAAGTGGATATATTTAACCAATATTTTCTAACATGGCGATCAATAAAATTATTTCGATGTTTGTGATAGCGTTGATGGCAGGGGTAATCGAAGAATTGCTGTTTCGCGGCTTGCTTTTTAATAGCTTATTAAGCTTCTTTTATCACAACAAGAATCGGTTCTTGATAGCTGGGTTGATCAGTTCAATCTTATTTGGCTGTATGCACTTAATTAACTTAGCGCCCCAACCGTTACAATCTACTGTTGGCCAAGTCATCTTCGCTTTTACTACCGGAATAATTTTGATATATTTGCGCTTATTATCGAATAATATCGTTTGGTGTATGGTATTACACTTCTTCATCGACTTTAAACCTGTGATTCTTACTTCTAATACAGGCTCGCATAACATTTCACTTGTCAAAGTCTTCTTAGCAGTTTTGCCATTAATGATCTTGGCAATAATTTGTCTTTGGTTGTTTAATCGGCATTATGTGCAAACAAATAAATAGAATTAATAATCACTATCATTTCGGTAGTGATTATTTTTTGCCCAAATTTGATTGAAAAATAACCGAATTTGAATCAGTACAATTATACCTTTGCAAATAATGCTAAAGTGAAGAGTAATAAATAGTAGGAGGAAAAGGGAAATAAATATTTCATCATACGATCTAGGTTATTACACAGGAGCGGTAGTTCTTGTAGTACTAGAGCTAATACTTTTTTACGCTATTACTAATGTCAAATTTAAAAAGCGAGATTTAATATTTGCATTGGTCGTTTTTATTTGCAATCAAGTAATTGCAGAGTATATCCCAGAATGGAGCAATATTATCAGTCCTGTTACAACTATTGCTCTTTATTACTGTTACTTTTACAAACGAGCAGGTAAGTTGTTAACTGTTGCAGCAATTACCTTAATTCACTCGGTTTTAATCTTAACTTATTTAATGAGCAATTATGTTTTTTCCTATTTGCCAATAATTTTTGCTTTCTTGTTTTATCCGGTAGTTTTAACTATTTTGTATCTAATTTTGAAAAAATGGCGTTATCAGATTCATCAATTTTTAACTAATGAAAATCGCCGGATTGCTGACTGGCTAGTAGTCTATCTTTATGCTTGCGCATTAATTGTCAATATTATGCGAGTGCCAGAAATCAAATTACCAGCTGAAATTTTTGGGATTTTGATCATGGAAATGCAGTTTCTATGTATTGTGGCAGTCTATATTGCAAGTGTACAGCTACAGAAAAAATTGTTAAAAAAGCAGGAACAGCGCAACTTTAAGCTCTATTTACATGATTTAGAAGATAGTGAAGATCGTTTGCGCAGATTTAAGCATGATTATTTGAATTTACTAGCAACGATGCGGACAGTAGCTGTGAATAATCATGATCAAAAATTAGTTCAAGAATTGGCACAATATACGGAAAAACAGATTAATGATGAAAATAGTTGGCATTTTAAAAATTTGAATCACTTACATAATGATGCACTTAAAAGTTTGGTTGTGAATAAACTAGCCTAAGCTAATGAATTAGGAATCAAGTATTCTTTTGAATGCGAAAAAGAGATTAAAGTTTTACCTAAAAACGTGAAATTGTTTGATTTAGTGCGGATTATTGGCATCGCCTTTGATAATGCTATTGAAGAAAGCGAGCAATTAGCTAATGTTCAAGCAATAAATGATCAATATGACAACATGTTTATTGAATATAGTGAAAAAGATAATTGGTTTAATTTTACTATGGTAATTGACTAGGAATAGAAATGAAATATAAAGTGATTATTTGTGATGATGATCTTGCGCAAGCAAGTAATTTAGCTTTGAAATTGGGAATTGCGGCAATGATGCAGCCCGAAGAAGTTGAACTTGAAATCGGTACGACTGCTCAAAATGCAAATGAGGTCTTGAACTATCTAAATGAACATCACTTAGACGGCGGAATCTATTTTTTAGATATTGAATTAGGCGATAACCAGGACGATATAAACGGTGTGGATCTAGCTGAAGAAATTAAAAAGTTAGATCAGCGAGCACAAATTGTTTTTGTAACTGCTTATGACGAATACATGGAGTTGACCTATCAACGGCGTATCGGGTCGATTGACTATATCAACAAAAGTAATTCTGATTTGCAGCAGCGATTGAATGAGACGGTACGGGATGCTGTAAATAATTTAGCTAAGGCTAATTTTAGCAAGAAGATGACGTTTTCTTATCGTTTAGGCAGGATCATTCGCAACGTTAATATTGATGATATCTATTATATTTCAACAACCAGGGCACCACACAAGCTGTGTTTGGTGCGTAATGATGGCACTGCCGAGTTTGCAGGCGATATTAAGAACATTGATCAGCAAAATGAGTTTTTAAAGAAAGTATCACAATCATATTTGGTAAATCCGAAAAATATTGCACAAATCAATTTAAAGAAAAAGGAGATTAGCTTTCCTAATGGGGATGTAATCAAGTTTTCTCGTCGCTTTACCTATGTGATGAAAGGTATGATAAACACTTATAATTTGAAACAAAATAGTTACCGAATTTGACTAAAAATTAACCGGATTTGAAGTTATATTTCTGCCTTTACTAGAAAGCTAGATAATAATCTTGAGATAAAGGAGAAAGAAAATGAACTTAAGAAAGTAGAATATTTACTTCAGATGGGAAATAGCTATCGTCATCTTGCTTTGGTGGGGGATGGCAATTTTCAATATTGTTAAAGTACATCTAGCTACAGCAGGACTATGTATTGTGGTTAGTATTTTACCAGTGCTGGTTTTAGCTTTTAATTGGTTAAAAAAGAAGTCAGCAGTCACTCGCTGGTTAGCAATTATAATCATGCCTGCAATTTTATCAGTGACGTGGTACATACTTTTTCACAATATTTTGTGTTATGTCAGTTTTAAATTAGGCATTATCGTTTTATTTGGACTTATTTTGCTAGTAATGGACTTACCAGTCGCAGTGGTAGCGATAGGGCAAGTGCAAAATTGGTTTGGCTGCTTAATTGCAGCTTGCTACTTTGACATGGTGCTCTTGTCATCGACAGCGATTGAATTAAAGCCGCAGGGGATTAACGTCTTGATTTCTTCCGGTTTGATGGCTGGAGTAGCTGCATTTTTAGCAGCAATGCTGATTGTAAAATGTTGGGGCTTTAGCTTCAATCCTGATTTAAAATGGCAGAAGTCTAGTAACTGGTCGAATGTGACATTTATCTTATTACTTCTATTCTGTATTGTCTTTGCCTTCTGGGCAGAGTTTTGCGGAAAAGGAAATAATCTAGTAGAGATCTTATTCAAACCAGATTTTGGTCCGTTGAAACCAACTTGGGCATCGTTTTGTAGAGCCTTAGAAGCAGGTGTCTTTGAAGAAACCAACCGCTATTTGACGATCTTAGCTTTGATAGTTGGCTTTGCTAACAGTAAATATCGAGTTCAGATCACTGTGATTGTTAGTGCGGTTGTCTTTGGCTTGTGCATTTTACTAATTTAGGCGGTCAGGATTTTGCAGCGACCAATCTATGCCGCAGCGTTGGGCTTAGTTCTAGCTATCCTATATTTATATACTGGCAAATTGTGGTTACCGATGCTGTTATCACTTTGGCGTTGATTTTTTGAATTATGCAGTTAATGGTGGAATTAAAGCGCAGGTTTGGTCAGGCACTCTTAGTGATGGGGTCAGCTCGCTTGTTTCAATTGTAGTTCCAGTAGCTATTGCGATTTGGATTATGACGGGCAAGAGAAAATTAGTCATAGATGAAAATATTGAGCGCTTGTTAGGCTAGAATAATATAAAAAAACAGGATTTAGCATATGCTAAGTCCTGTTTTTTCGTTTATAAGAATTTTTCAAAAGCCGTACTAATACCATCTTCATCATTTGAAGCAGTAACATAATCAGCGTGTTCTTTAGCGACTGGACTGCCGTTACCCATGCAGACCGCTGTTCCTGCAAATTCAAACATCGTTAAGTCGTTACGCTCATCACCAATTGCCATTACTTCATCTGGCTTAATTCCTAATTTTTCAGTTAATTCCTTTAAGCCGTTACCTTTGCTGACGCCAGGATGCAATAATTCAAGAAAACATGAATCAGCGCGAACTACATATAAATCCTTTTCAAATTCTTGGCTAATTTTTTCTTCCCATTGATCAATTAATTGTTCTTTGCCTACAAAGCATCCCTTAGCTATTTCAAAATCAGCAGGCAATTCATCCGGCTGGCGAATATATAATGTAGCAGAATTTTCGTAAGCTTGTGTGTAGATCATCAAATCAACGTCATGATCTCCAGTAATGATCTTTGAATCAGGAGATACGACATTGAATGGAATGTGATGTTTCTTACCGAAATCGTACATTTTGCGATAAAACTTGTTTGAAACCAAATCTTCAGTCATAACTTGACCATCTGCAGTTATAGTAATTGCACCATTTAGAGTGATTGCATATTGATCAGGCCCAACTATGCCTAATTCATCCATAAAATGTTTTAAACCTGCGATAGGACGACCAGAGCATAATGCGACTTTAATTCCTTGATCTAATGCTTTTTTAACTGCTTCTTTCGTGCTAGGTAAGATTTTACCGTTTGAATCAAGCAAAGTTCCATCTGTATCTAATGCAATAAATTTAATTGCCATAAAGAGCTCCTTATTTTTGGTAATCGCTTTCATTATACCTAAACATGAAGCGTATGAAAATGAAATATTTTGCATACATTTAATATATATATAAATAATAAAATAAACAGCATATTTCTTGACACACTAAATTGGCATGTAAACTTTTTACTTGAACATACGCTATAAAAGGCACAAAAATATTTCATTTGATTAAATATGCTAAAAAAATATCTGAAATATATTTCAGGCGATGAAATATTATTTTAATACCTTGAAACAGCTTTTCAGCTTTTTTAAAAACGCTTACACAAAAGAAAAACTATGGTATAAATAAGAATGTAAGCTAGCTGCTGAGATAGAGATAAATCTGAATTTGATATCACTTAGATTTTCTATCTTAATCAATTATCTAGAGGAGAAATATTTAGATAAGATCTAGTTGTATGAGCACCTTGCAACTAGTTAGATTTGGTGAAATAGATTAGGTGTAATACAAGAAACAATTGATTTAGTTTGATTCTTTCTTTCAGGGGTAAATTATTATGATGCAAAAGTTTCAGCGGTTTGGGGCCGCAATGTTCGTCCCAGTTATGCTGTTCTCGTTTGCGGGTATTGTTGTAGCTCTAGGAAGCTTATTCAATAACCCAACTCTGTTTGGCTCAATTGCTAATCCAGGGACGGCATGGAACTCAGTTTGGGACACAATTTCAGCTGGTGGTTGGACAGTCTTCAACCAAGAGGGTATTTTGTTTACTGTAGGTTTGCCTATCGGTTTAGCTAATAAGGCTAGAGGTAGAGCAGCCATGGAAGCAGTTATTGCTTACTTGACTTACAACTACTTCATCGGTGCAATGCTTACCCACTGGGGTGCAGCATTTGGCATTCCTAACTTTGACAAGATTCAAATTGTTGCTAACGCTACTAACCACGGTTTAACTAACATTGCTGGTATCAAGACTCTTGACACTAGTATCTTAGGTGCCTTGGTTGTTGCTTTGATCGTTGTATGGTTACACAACAAGTACTTCGACAAGAAGTTGCCTGACTGGCTTGGTACTTTCCAAGGTTCAACTTATGTCTACGCTTTAGCATTCTTTGTAATGATTCCTTTAGCACTCATTACTTGCTGGGGCTGGCCAAAAGTTCAATTGGGTATCACCAGCATGCAACACTTCATCGTAGATAGTGGATTTATCGGTGTTTGGATTTACCAATTCTTGAACCGTGTATTGATTCCTACTGGTCTTCACCACTTGGTATACATTCCATTCCAATTCGGTCCAGCCGTTGTTGCCGGCGGTTTGCAACCATACTGGTTGAAACACCTTGCTGAATACGCTGCAAGTACTAAACCACTTTCACAAATCGCTTCAGTTGAAGGATTCCAACTTTACGGTAACGAAAAGGTATTCTTAGTACCATTTATCTGTCTTGCCTTCTACGCAACTGCTAAGAAGAACAAGAAGAAGCAAACTTCAGCTTTGCTTATCCCAGCTGCTTTAACCTCAGTATTAGCTGGTATTACTGAACCTATCGACTTTACTTACTTGTTCGCAGCTCCTGTACTTTGGGTAATTTACTCAGTATTGTCAGCTACTATGAACACTGTAATGTGGGCCTTTGGTTTAAGAGGTTTCATGTCAGACGGTGCCATTGGTATTGCATCAATGAACTGGTTACCACTTTGGGAAAACCACTGGCATACATATGTAATGCAATTTATCGTTGGTATTATCTTCGGTATTATTACTTACTTCGTATTTAAGATCATGATTGAGAAGTTTAACTACATCACTCCAGGTCGTGAAGCTGATGATGAAGACGTTAAACTTATCAACAAGAAAGAATACAAGCAAAAGATGGCTGCTAAAGCAGCAGGTAAGGATGCAAACGACCCTTACATCGCAAGAGCTACTGCATACCTTGACTTATTAGGTGGTGCTTCAAACATTACTGAATTGTCATCATGTGCTACTAGATTACGTGTATCTGTTGCTGATCCAAGCAAGGTTGCTCCAGACTCACAATTTAAGGCCAACAAGGCCGTTAACGTTGTTCACCACGGTAAAGCATTACAAGTTATTGTTGGTCTTGACGTTCCTCAAGTTTTGGACGAAATGACTCAATTGATGCAACAAAGCGGCAGTGACGCTAAGGTTTCAACTGAACAAGATAATCCATACATTGAGAGAGCTACAGGTATCGTTGACCTTCTTGGTGGTGGCGAAAACATTAAGGATGTAATTGCTTGCTCAACTAGAGTAAGAACTCACGTCTTTGACACTAAGAAAGTTGCTCCAGATTCTGAATTCAAGAAGATCGCAGATTCATATGAAGTTCAACACAAGGACAACAACGAAATTGACATTGTTGTTGGATTGGATGCCGATCAAGTTGTTGATCAGATGAAACAATTATTATAACTGTAAGCGCTTGTGGTATTATTAATATATAAATTATATATTGATAAGGACACAGGTAAATATGGCAAATTTAAGATCGATGGTCTATGAAAATAGTAATAAACTAAACGATTCTGAAAAACAGATAATTCAATTTGTTTTAAATAATCCGAAAGACTGTAGTAAGTTAAGCCTTGCAAGATTAGCGAAGAAGCTCTATGTATCTGAATCAGCAATATTTCGTTTATGTAAAAAGTTAGGCTTAACTGGCTACAGCGAATTGAAATTTGATTTAGCAGAATTGGCTGAATCAAAGCAAAAGCCAATCAAAATTGAAAATAATTTTGCAAGAGAACTCAGTCGAGTAAATGATGACGTTTTGAAGTATTTTAAGCAACGTGATTTTGATAGCTTATATCATGATCTAGACGATGCTAGTACAGTCTACATCTATTCAACTGGTTGGCAGCAGGAGCTGATTGCACAGTATCTAGCTCACGAACTATTTATAGTTGGCAAGCATGCAACAGTTTTACCGTCAGCTCTTGATGAATTAAAGGCGGTTAGCCGCTTTGCTAAAAAAGGCGATATCTTATTCGTAATTTCATTTACGGGTGATAATGAGACAATTAATGAGGAAATTACCAAGCTTGAATTGGTAAATGATAAATTTAGATATGTTTCATTTACTAATATGAAACAGAATAAATTAGCTTCAATTGTTCAGCATAATATTTATTTCCCAACAATTGCCTTTACTGATGATGCCGATTATAAGAGTGGCAAAGTAGCCTTTACTCCAGCATATTATTTGATTGATTTGCTTGTTAGTGAATATGTGGCTTGGCAACAGAGCCAAGGAGAGGATATAGAAGTCAATGTGGGCAATTAGTAAACAAAAAGTTGAAAACTTTTTTGATCGAATGACCAGAAGCATGAATTTGGATACTAAAAAGATTCTTACTTGGTATTCGTACATCCTATTCATTGCTCCGCTGTTATTCTGGGCATTGATAGCGTTACGTAGCGGTGCGTCGGATCAATCGATCAAAATGATCGTTATTAAGCAGCCAGCTGTGGCAATCGTTACTATTATTGCAATCGTTGACTTTGTTCTCGGCTACTATTTGCTGCTAAATAAAAAGCAATTTTTGATTAATCGACAAACTTATCGCTTTTTGATGGTAAGTCAACTCATTGGTCAAATTTTGGTTGGCAACTTGCTCTGTGGTGTTTTAGCCATCTTGGGAATGTATAAAGCCAAAACTTTAAAAAAGACACAAGATAATATTAGTCCAGTAGTAATTGCTATCTCACTGGTAGCGGCCGTTTTATCGGTACTATGCTTTATGTTGATATTGTTACTTGAATTTTAGAAATCTAGAGGTTTAAATTATGTTTAATTTCTTTAAGAAGAATAAAGGTATGGAAGTAGATGCAGTGGTTGATGGCGACATTATGCCAATTACTGATGTAAAAGATGATGTTTTCTCAACCAAGATGCTGGGTGATGGTTTTGCAATTAAACCACAAGATAATCAAATTTATGCACCAGTTGACGGTACTATTTCTACACTCTTTCCAACTAAACACGCCATTGGAATCAAGACAACTAATGGATTAGAAATCTTAATTCACTTAGGTCTTGATACAGTTGAATTAAAAGGTGCTCCATTTACAGTTAGTGTTAACCAAGGCGATAAAGTTGAAAAGGGTCAGCCTTTAGCCACAATGGATTTCCAAATGATCACTGACAAAGGCTACGATGACAGTTGTATCGTAGTTTATACCAACATGGATCTTGTAAAGTCAGTTACTCCAATTGAAAAGGGTGCTGTTAAGCATTCCCAAAAAGTACAAACTATTGAATTTAATTAGTCATTTTCCCTCTCTCAAATAAAATCTTAATAAGACTAATAAAAAAGTAGTTTTAAATCCTAGCTTCTAAGGTGAAGCTAGGATTTTTTTGTTAAGATAGAAGCAGAGAAAAGATGAGGAGAAATAATGAAAAGATATCGACCAAATACAAAAGCGGTGCTTATAGGAATTATTTTGATGCTGATTGGAATTTTGTGTTGGGTAATTAAAGCCTCGTTTATTCCTAAAGGAGCATTATATTTATTTCCAGTTGGTTTGCTACTAATCTGTGTAGGCGGATTAGAGCTGACCATTACTGCTTTTATAGCTATGAGGAAAAATGATTTAGCAATGAGTGCCCACTTAAAAGAAATTGAAGCTCAAAGAAAAAAAGCTGAGGGCAAAAAAGAGTAAAGATAACCTAGACCGGTTAAACTATAATATGCATGAATGAAACAGAGTAATTTTTTAGAAGGGTAGAATAACAATGGATTTTAAAGAAGTTTTTCAAAAAGAACATGTAACTCGGAAATTTACTAATAGAAAAGTTCCTGAAAATGCGATTGCCGAAATAATTAAAAAGGCACAACAATCACCATCATTGCTTAATTCACAGCCTTGGAGAGCATATGTGTTAGTAGGGGATGCCTTAGAGAAATTTAAACAAGCTTCAATTGAAAATAATGATAATGATATTAAGCCAGATGAAGATTTTGCTTCAATGTTGTCACTTGATTGGGATGTTTTCCCAAGTAGAAACATGGTTACTATGGGTGCATCTCAAAGTTTCTTCTTTAGAAACAAGTTGCAATTATTTTCACATGCTAACAAAACAATGTTTAATGCCCCAGCTATTATTTTCTTAACAGTACCTAAGAAATCACCAGCTTGGTCAGTATTTGATTTGGGTATTTTTGCACAGAGTATCATGCTTTTAGCTATTAACCGCGGATTGGGGATTATGCCAGCTCACTCAATGGTTTCTTATCCAGATCTTGTTAGAAAATACGCTAAGATTCCTGAAGATGAAGCAGTCGGTATGGCTATTGCAATCGGTTATATCGATAAAAATGCGGAAATTAATGATCCGAAATTTATTCCAGCACGTGTGCATTTTGACAAAATTTATAAGTTAACAAAATAAACCAATTTCACTTGTGCAAAACTGAACTATTATAGTTAATAAATGGTAAAATAGGTTTTAGTAATTAAGTTATAAAAAAGGTGATAATGCTTTGAGTCCAGCTCAGATCGCAACTAATTTAGTTGCAACTTTGTTAATTTTTGTTGTTGCTGCATTCTTTGTTGCTGCAGAGTTTGCTTTAGTACAAACCAGACCTAGTAAACTTGAAGATATGCTGGCTAAGGGTCAGGGCAATAAAAAGAAACTACAACGTGCGCTTCACATGACGCATAATTTGAATGAGTATCTTTCAACCACACAAGTAGGTACTACTCTTGTCGGAGTAGTTTTAGGTTGGTTCTCAGCTGATACATTTGCTGTTATTTTAGCGGATGCATTTCATTTAACTCCAATGAGTGAATCGCTTATTAAGTCAGTGAGTGCGATTTTGGGTGTGATTCTTTTAACCTATTTGGAAGTTGTATTAACTGAAGTCGTTCCTAAGAATATTGCTATTGATAAACCTGTAGAGATGATGATGGCAATTGTTACACCACTTCATATTTTCCACACGGTTGTTTATCCATTTGTATGGCTGCTTAATACTAGTTCTAATGGAATTCTGAAATTAATGGGTTTTGCCCCAGCTGATGAAGAAAATGAGGTTTATTCTCAATCCGAAATTATTAAGTTGTCACGTAATGCGGTGCATGGTGGTTCGCTTGATAAAGAAGACCTCACATACATGGAACGGGCTTTCGAATTAAACGATAAAGTAGCTAAAGATATCATGACTGATAGAACACGTTTATCAGTCCTTGATTCTACTGATATTATCGAATATGCCCTTAAAAAATACTTAGAAGAGGGTTACAGCCGTTTTCCAGTAGTTAGGGATAATGATAAGGATGATGTAGTAGGATATGTCTATGCTTACGATATTGTCCAACAAAGCCAAGTTGATAGCAGTGTTCCAGTAACTAGAATTATCAGAACAATCATTACTGTTCCTGAATCAATGCCAATTCAATATATTTTGCACTTGATGATTTCTAAGCACACTCCAATTGTTTTGGTTGTTGATGAATACGGTGGTACAAGTGGTATTGTTACTGATAAGGATATTTACGAAGAGCTCTTTGGTTCTGTAAAAGATGAAATTGATGATGTTTCTGATGATTACATCATCAAAGATAAAGAAGGTAATGTCCATGTTTCTGGTAAGACTACTTTGTATGACTTTGAACGTTACTTCCATATAGATCTGAAGGCATTTCAAGATAGTGACATCATTACTATTGGTGGTTATATGATGGAACATTATCCTAACCTTAAGAAGGGTGAAACGATTGAACTAGAAGGTTATAAATTTACGCTTGATAGTATTGAGCAAGGATTTATGCGTTGGTTTATCGTGGCTCCAATTAATGCTAAAGGTAAAGCCAAAGAAAAAACAGAAAATAGTAAGAAATAGAAACTATTCAGAAGAAGCGTCATTTAAGACGCTTTTTTTGTACAAAGATGTTATAATTTCTTAATAATAAGAGTTTTAAACATAAATTGGATTGAGGGGTAGGTAAATTGGTTAAAGCCGACAATATCAACGATATTATTGATCATAAATTATTTTCTGAAGATGACATTCATGAAATGTGTGTCCGTTTAGGTAAGCAACTAACTGAAGATTATGCAGGTAAGAAGCCATTAGTGGTTGGTGCTTTAAAGGGTGCTATTTATTTCTTAACGGATTTGACTCGTCAGATGGATGTCGCTCATCAATTAGATTTTATCGATGTTTCTAGTTACGGTGATGGTTTTGAATCGACTGGTAAGGTCAAGATTGTGACAGATTTAGCCACAGATGTTAAAGATCGTGACGTCTTGATTGTGGAAGATATTGTCGATACTGGTTTGACCTTGAAGTTTATGAAGGATTTAATCAAAAAACGTGGTGCGAAGAGCGTTAAGTGTTGTGCAATGCTTAATAAGGAAGCTCGCAGAAATGTTGACGTTGACCTTGAATACTACGGTTCAAAAGTTGGTAATGAATTTGTAGTAGGTTATGGTTTGGACTTCTTGAACATGTACAGAAACATCCCTTATGTTGGAGTATTAAAGCCTGAAGTTATTCAAAAATATGTGAATAAATAAAAAATAAGGAAGAACCGTTAAAGTTCTTCCTTATTTTGTTTTTGCATATAAAAGTAGATTGGCAAGCCCAATAAAGTTAATCCGATTCCGATGATTGATAAAATGAATTGATTAATAATAGTGGAAACTACGATAAAGATACCACCTAGGATTGAAATGATTGGAATAATTGGGTACCACGGAACTTTAAATGGCCGCCGTAATTCGGGTTCACGTTTTCTTAAAATAATGACGGCAATAGCTAACATGGTATTAAAGGTCCACATGACGAAAACCAGCATATCTGTCAAGACTGTGAAGTTACCCAGTAAAATCATCACGATTGCAATTGCATCTACAATCAATGCTCCCATGACCGGCACGCCAGTGTGAATGTTAGCTTTACCAATTTTATTTGAAAATGGTAAAAGATTATCTTGAGCCAGAATATATGGTGTACGCATCCCCGTTAACATGAAGGCATTAACTGCACCGTAAACGGAGATCAGAATACCTATAGTCACTAATTTACCGCCGAATTGACCGAATAATTTCATCGAAGCCTCAAAGGCAGCATTATTATTGTTTACTAAGTCATGAATTGGCAAGACCGTTAAAAAAGTATAATTTATTAAAACATAAATTAAAGTAATGGCAGACAAACCCAAAATGATTGCACGGGATAAATCTTTCTCAGGATTTTTGACCTCATTGGCCAAGTTGGTGACAACGATCCAACCTTCAAAAGCAAAAAGGGCAGATAGTAATCCTTGACTGATGGCATTAGGAAAAGAAATATTATTTCCAACTGTTAATGGAAAGATGGGAGCTGCAATTTTATTTTGATTGAAGAATCCCCAAATGATAATCAAAACAATTGGAATCACTTTTAAGATGGTGATAACTGACTGCATTTTGCTGGAAAATTTTGTGCCAATTAGGTTAATAGCCAGTAAAAATAATACAAGAAAGATTGCTATTAGATTGGCATATTTGGCATTAATGCCAAATAGTGAAACAAATTGAACACCAAAAATCGAGCTCAATGCTCCAATTTGTGCGGGGAAATAAACAATCATTTGTGCCCAGCCAAATAAAAAGCCCCAGACGCGGCCATAGGTATAATCCAAATATTTAATCGCACCATTAATTTTTAAGCTCGCTGCAATTTCAGAAATTGTTAGTCCCGACGCAATCGAAATTATTCCGGCTAATATCCATACAAAAATTGTGGTTGAACTACTGCCAGTTTGGGCCGTAATTGTTCCAATTTTAAAGAAAACTCCGGCTCCGATAACTGAACCAATTACTGTGGCGAGAGCTTGTCCAAAAGAAATTTGTCTTTTCACATTTTCACCATCCTTAAAAAAGTTAATATATAAATTATTTTAGCACATGAAATATCAAGGGTTGGTATGATTCGCATTTTTGGTTAAAATATTAGCGGGAGGAAAAGTCATGAAAAGGTATCATCATAAATATACTTTACCTGCAATCTTGACTTTATTAATTTTAGCAATTGCATTTCTTTTGATTGGCTTTTTTAATTTTAAAAAGCAAACAACACTGCCACCGGATTCTAATTCTAGTCCGATCGGGATCGAACTGAATCAGGACATAGATTATGTAGATCTGCATAAGTTACAGTCTAATGGCATTTCATTTGTCTATTTGAAGGCAACACAAGGCAGATCTTATTTTGATGAAAATTATTTATCCTATCGAGATCAAATTTTGGGTACACAGCTCGCTTTTGGTAGTGAAATCTCATATAGTAATGAATCAACTGCCTTGCAGCATTATCGTTACTTTTTTAACCAAGTAGGGAATAATACAGGCAGCTTACCTATTTTAATTATTCCGGTAGCCGGACTTAGCAAAAAGTATTTGAAATCAATGAGTAAATTTACCCAGATGTTGCAGCAACGAGGTAAAACGGTAATGGTGGAGCTTGATCAAAAGTATCGCCATTACTTTGATTCAGCAACGTTATTTATGTCGACGGATAAAAAAGCGCCCAATAAATTAAAGTATTCATTTTGGCGTTATACAACTAACGGACGCGTAAAGGATGTTTCTGGCTTAGAAAAAGGCATTACAATGTACGCGTATAACGGAACCGTTAGTCAATATAAACAGAAGTATGGACAATTAACACAATAATGTATCAAGAAAAAATAAAACAAATATTGCTCAAAGAGCATAAAACCGAACCAACAATAATTCAAAAACAAACATACGATGCAATCAAAAATGGAGCTAGCTTAATAGGCTTAGCTAAAACGGGAACAGGCAAGACTTTAGCTTACGCTTTGCCTAGCTTAGAAAGAACGGAAAAAGGTAAAGCTAATAGCGTAGTTATCTTGGCTCCGACTACCGAATTAGCTGTTCAAATTCGGCATGCCATTAATCCTTACTTGCATGCATTAGATGTAAAGGGTGCAACCTTAGTAGGGGCTGGTAATAGAAAGAGACAAGAAGATAATTTAAAGAAAAAACATCCTGAGGTAATTGTAGCTACTCCAGGAAGATTCTTTGATTTCTTTTCTAGTGGTCGGATTAAGGTAGCTCAAATTAAAACTTTGATTATCGATGAAGCAGATGATATTTTGGAATTTGCTAAATTAGAGCTATTGTCTGCATTAGGTCAAAATTTAGGTTCAGATAGTCAAATTTTGCTTTTTGGTGCTACTGATTCAGAGATTACTAGAGATGCAGAAGAATTATTTGCACGTAATTTTCTTTTAGTTGATGTGCGGAATCAGCAGAGTTCAACTACCAAGCATTATTTTTTGCAAGTTGATAATCAACATAAGATTGAATTTTTACAAAGAATGACCAAATTAGATCATTTTAAAGGTATTCTTTTCTTTGATTCTAATGAGACCATGATGCGTTTTGCCGGTATTTTTGGTCATACCAAGACTAAGTTCGAATTATTAGCCAATGAATTTGGTAAGCAGCGTCGTGAAAAGGCCTTAAATGATCTTGCTACAGGAAAAACAAAGTTGCTTTTGGCAACGGATCTTGCTGCGCGTGGTTTGGATATTCCAGGTGTGACCTACGTTATCAATTTTGATATTCCAAGTGAACAAAATACTTATTTGCATAGAGCAGGTAGAACTGGAAGAATGAATGCCACTGGTTATGTGGTCACTTTAGGCGATGATCATGATTTTCGTGATCTGAAGAAACTTTTAGCCGATCAATTGCAGATAGAGCGAGTTTACTTTGCTGGGTATCATTTGACTACTGCTAAACCTAAGAAAAAGAAAGAAAAGAAGCAAGAAGCTGCTGCAGAAGTTAAGCAGGTAGTTAAGAAAAAACAGAAAAAGCACAAGAAACGTAATAAGAAAAATAAGGGATATCATCCACATTATCTGAAGGTGAAAAAATGAATCGATTAGTTAGATGGCTGGAAGATTATGTATTGCCGCTAGCTAATCGTTTAGGACAGATAAGATGGTTAGTTGCGCTAAGGGATGCTTTTGTTTCTTTGATGCCAATCACTATTGCTGGATCGCTAGCTGTTTTGATTAAAAGCTTAGTTGAAGCTGCTAAAGTTCATTTAGGTTGGAATGCATTCGCTTTTGCAATGCAGCCTTTTGTGTCCATTAGCAATTTGGTGTGGCGAGGGACCTTTTCTCTTTTTGCATTTTTCTTTGCGTTGGCATTAGGATACCAGTTAGCTAAAGCTTTTGAAGGAAATAGGTTAGCGGCGGCTATTGTTTCGCTTTCATCCTTTGCTTTAAGTATCGCCAGTTTTGCAAAAATTAAATTTCATGGCGATAGTATTTTGATTAGGGATGCTTTTGATATCAGCCAATTTTCAACAACAGGATTATTTACTGCGATTTTATTTGGCTCGGCTGGGTTCTTTATTTATTGGGCCTGTTATAAAGCAAGAATTATGATTCATTTATCAGCTAATTTGCCACATGCTGAACAAGCGGCCTTTGACTCGATGATTCCTGCGATAATTGCGATCTTTAGTGTCGGTGGAATTAACTATGTATTTCAAGTTCTGACCGGGCAGTATTTTGGTGATTGGCTATTAACCAGTATTCAAATGCCATTGGTTAAATGGGGCCAGGGCTTTGGTACAGTGTTGTTAGTAACAATGTTGGTGCAGGTATTTTGGTTTTTCGGAATCAACGGCTTGGGAGTTTTATCACCAATTTTAGATTCAATCTGGCTAACCGCCCAAAATAGCAATATTACGGCTGTACGTAATGGACATGTTTCACCATATCTTTGGGGCCGTGGATCTTTTGATGTTTTTGCCTGGTTTGGTGGTGCCGGTGGTACATTAATGTTAATCGTTGCAATTTTAATGTTCTCTAAACGCAGTGATTATCGTACGGTAGCTAAAATTGCGCTTGCACCAGGTATTTTCAATATTGGAGAACCAATCTTATTGGGATTGCCTGTTGTTTTAAATCCAGTTTATTTAATTCCATTTGTATTAGCGCCAATAGTTAATGTTGCGTTTTCTTATTGGGTGAGCGTGATGGGGTTAGTCAATCCGGTACAAGTGGCGGTGCCAAGTATTATGCCGCCGATTATTGGTCCATTTTTAGCCTGCAATTATGACTGGCGTGCGATTGTTTTAAGCATCGTCGATATGTTGATATCTTTAGCAATTTGGACACCTTTTGTTATTGCGGCAGATAAAATTGCAGATACCAATAATCCTAAAACATTTTTTACCACACAATTTTAGAAAAAAAGATTAACTATTACCTTATTTTTTGGTAAAGTTAATCTTAGGTTTGACCCCGTAGTTCATCTGGATAGAACAATGGTCTCCTAAACCGTAGAGGTGAGTTCGAATCTCACCGGGGTCATCAAAAAAGCCATCTGTGATGCAGATGGCTTTTTTTGTAAATATTAACCTAATGGATTGAGCATAATGTAAGTAATCAGGCCCCAGACGATAAAGACGCAGATTAGAGCAGAGTAAAGCAAGCGTCGTCTAAGTTTAGCAGGCTTAGCCTTGTCCAATCCAAATACTAAGCAGAAACTGCCAATGATAATAAATAGAGCTGTAGTAATTAAAAAAATTAAACTAGAATTCATAAATATATCCAACTTTCTGTAAGTACATCTTCAATTAAAACACAGAATTAAGATGCAAGATAGGAATAAATCAGTTATAGTTAAATAAGTTTATCGGAGGGATTTTTATGAAGAAGATTAAAGTAATGACTGTCTTTGGTACAAGACCTGAAGCGATAAAAATGGCACCGCTTGTTTTAAAACTAAAAAAAGATGAGCGCTTTGATGAAGTGACTGTAGTCAGTGCACAACATAGAGAAATGCTAGATCAGGTACTTGATATTTTTAAAATTAAACCTGATTACGACTTTAATATTATGCACAAGAATCAAACTTTGGAAGACATTACTTCGAAAGTTATGATCGATTTGTCAAAGGTTATCAAAGAAGAAAAGCCAGATGTTGTGCTGGTTCACGGTGATACAACGACTAGTTTTGCGGCAGGACTTGCTACCTTTTATCAACAAACTACGTTGGGACATGTGGAAGCTGGACTTAGAACTTGGAATAAGTATTCACCATTTCCTGAAGAAATGAATCGCCAAATGACCGACGATTTGGCTGATTTATATTTTGCTCCAACTGAATTATCTAAGAGTAATTTGATTAAAGAAAATCATAAAGCAGACAATATTTTTGTAACTGGTAATACCGCAATTGATGCATTAGAACAAACTGTGCAAAAAGATTATCATCATGCCGTTATGGATGAAATTACGCCAGGCAACAAGGTGATCTTAGTGACTATGCACAGACGTGAAAACCAAGGTGAACCTATGCGCCGCGTCTTCAAGGTGATGCGGCGGGTAATTGATTCGCATCCTGATGTGGAAATTATTTATCCAGTGCACTTGTCTCCACGTGTGCAAGAAGTTGCTAACGAAGTTTTAGGCGGTGATCCTCGAATTCATTTGATCGAACCGCTTGATGTGGTTGATTTCCACAATTTAGCAAAACGCAGCTACTTTATCATGACTGATTCAGGCGGCGTGCAAGAAGAAGCTCCAAGTTTGGGCAAGCCAGTACTTGTTTTGCGTGATACAACTGAACGTCCCGAAGGCGTGAAGGCTGGTACTTTGAAGCTTGTGGGCACGCAAGTCGACTCAGTTAGAGAGAGTATGCTGGAACTTTTAGAAAATAAAGAAGCATATGACAAGATGGCGAATGCCAAGAATCCATATGGTGACGGTCATGCCAGTGATCGCATTATGGATGCGATTTATTACTATTTCAATAAAGATAAAGTAAAGAAGCCAAAAGATTTTGAATAAGAGCAAAACAAAAAGTAGCAAAATTTAATTTTTGCTACTTTTTTTATTATCTCGTTTATTTTTTTGTTCTTGAATCCGCATCTTAGCTCGTTCAATCATGGTATGTTCTTGCTTTTGAAAGACTGATCTAGTAGTTAAATAATTGAATACACCAACTAATACTTGGTCAATGATCTTAACAAGTAAGGCGTTTAAATGAAGCCAAGATAATCCTACCAGCATAATTAAAGTATCTGGAATTAGACTAATTACACGATAGGTAAAGAAAACTATTAATTTATGCCATGTGCTGTGATCATGATCGACATTATTAATAAAAACGGCTTTTTGGTTAAAGTAAAATGATGCCAGGTTGGACACAATAAAAGCAATGGTGTTAGAAATCACCATTACGCTGTGCCACCAAGAGTGAAGCACCATAAAGACTAAAGTGTTAATTAAGGCAGCTACAAAGCCAAAAATCATGTATACCCAAAGATTACGGTGTCTTTTAAGTATTTTTTGCCCTAATTGTCGAATTTGAGCTTGATCGACAGCAGTAACTTCTTTTTTATTTTTAGTCATGTAGCTTATCAGCCATTTCCTTTGCAGCTTGGTCGATTAGATCAATTGCTTCATCGTCAGGCGCATTTTCAATAGTGACTGGTTTAGTAATCTCAGTAGCACCACATTCTTTAAATGCCTTTTCATAGTCAAAAACATTTTCACAGAAGTGTTCACCATAGGTCTTATCTCCAGAACCCATGACAGCAAAATATTTACCACTTAAATCTAAAGCCTTTAATTCTTCATAAAAGTCTGCAATTTCATCGGTCATTGCACCTTCACCATAAGTGTAAGTAATGAAAATGCAGAGATCACTTTCTAAGTAATCGTTAGCATCCGTAAAACCAACATCGCTGGTTTCAACGTCAAAGCCATAGTCTTGAAGATCTTCTTCTAATATATCTGCCATGTCTTCATCATTGCCAGTCATACTGGCGTAGACAATTCTTGCTTTCATGATTTTTCATACCTTTCACTGCATTATACGACATTTTATTATACATGAAACTATCGTAAAATCGTTTGGTTTTATCAAATTTTTAAAATTGAAATTCATTATTTTGCCTTATATTTAAGGATTTAAAATTTTTTCTGTATTTTTAATTAAACAAACGGTAAAGTAAATCAGAGATAACAGAGTTTTTTTAGTAGAGGGTAATTTATGCATAAAATTTTCAGAATTTTTATTATTTTGTTTTTAGCCTTAAGTGCGACAACCGTAGTTGGGCAAAGTTGTTATAATCAGCCAACCTATGCTTCGATGGGATCAACGGGTGGAGGCAGTACTTCAACAGGTGGTGGTTCTTCATCCGGCGGCGGTGGTTGGTCGTCATCAGATTCAGATAGTGATGCGGATTTCTTTGATTTACATAGTTGGGGAGTAATATTACTAATTTTCCTAGTTCTGGGAGGATTAGTATATTTAGAAATGCTTTTTTCTAGATTCCGCTATTGGCTGCGCAAGATTCATTATGCGTACCATTTAAAGCGACAACGCCTATACACTTTTTCAACCTAATTTAACAATTAGTAAGTTCGAGAAAATGTTGCGGTTAACCAAAATTAAATTAGTGGAAAATAAAAATAATGAATTAGATGATAGTTTTACAGAGACTTATGTTCAAGCTCAGTATTTATATAGTCAGCTTTTACGCGAAAAATATGTCAACCGCCATCATAGTCTGCATTTACTTAGAAAATATTTAGATAAATATTTCTACAAAGCCATGGTTAAGGAATTTAAATTGAAGATCTCACAGGGAACGATTGATGATACCGTTGTTAATAATATTGAAGTTGTCAAATATGCCAAGTTAGACGAGAATTTGATTATTACGCAATTAAACGTCAATGGTCAGGATAAAGAAGTTCAATTTAATGAAGGCTTTGAGGATAGCTTTGCTAGAGACACATGGAGCGATTATGTGATCTTCGGCAAGACAAAGTCGGGACAATATAAGATTGTTTCTTTAGTATATGGCGAGCATTTCCACTTAAATGGCAGAGATTATAATCGCCAAAGAAATTTACGTCACACTCAATACTTTGAAAGACGAAAATGATTAGCCTTTTAAAAGTATTTAGTAAAACGGTATAATAGTGGTATCTGAAACTAAAAAAGTTTTATCAAAGGAGAATTTGTTTTGATTACAATTAAATCAATTAGAGAACTTAAAGGTATGCAAGCTTCAGGCCATCTTCTTGCAACAATGTTTGAAGGCTTGCGTGATGTAATTAAGCCAGGAATTTCAACCTGGGAAATTGAAGAATTCTGCCAAGACTTTGTTAAGAGTCGTGGTGGTCGTCTTTCAGAACAAGGCTTTGAAGGCTACAAGTATGGTACTTGTATCTCAGTTAACGATGAAATTGCTCACCAAACTCCAAGAAAAGACCGTATCTTAAAGGAAGGCGACATCGTTAAGGTTGATGTAACTTGCAACTTAAATGGTTACGAGTCAGATTCATGCACTACTTATCCAGTTGGTGAAATTTCAGAAGCTGATAAGAAATTAATCGAAGTAACTAAGAAGGCAATGTACTTAGGAATTGATCAAGCCGTTTTAGGTAACCGTATCGGTGATATTGGTGCCGCTATTCAACATTGGGTTGAAGACGAAAACCATTATGGTGATGTCCGCGAATTAATTGGTCACGGTATTCAACCATCAATTCACGAAGATCCAGAAGTACCACACTGGGGCAAGGCTGGTCACGGCATTCGTCTTCGTGAAGGTATGACTATTACCTGTGAACCAATGGTTGAAGCAGGTGGCGATTGGCATATTGACCAAAGAACAGTTGATGACCCTAACGATGACTGGGTTTACTACGCAACTCCAGATGGTTCAAATGCTGCTCAATTTGAACACACTTTTGCTATTACTAAAGATGGTCCTAAGATCTTAACTTTACAAAAACCATATGATGGTTTAGAAAAATACATCCCTCACTTTGATGAGATGGATGATTAGGTTCTTGAATGAAAAATGAGATAAAGAAATCTAATTCAAAAATAAGTGATTTCTTTCTTACTTTGCGAACGATTTTGTCGCAAGGTGAGATTATTGATAGTTCAATTGTAATTGCATATTATATTTTGTTTTCAATCTTTCCGATTATCATTATTATCGGAAATGTCCTGCCTCTGTTTCATATTGATACAGCGCCTATTGCAAAATATTTAAATTTGATTTTTCCAGATCAAGTATCTAGTTTTATTATGCCGATCATCAATTCTTTATTGAGGACGACATCTACTGGCTATATTTCATTTGGTATTATTTTAGCGATTTGGTCTTTTTCTAATTTAGTTAATGCAATTAGATTAGGTGAGAACCGACTGTATGGTGTTCACCAAGTTGAATTAAAACTTTCAATGCTTAATTTTTTGTGGACAAGGTTGATCACAGTCATCTTTACTACTTTGATGATTATCATCTTTACTGCAGTTGGTGTAATATTGGCGTTTGGTCAAGAATTGCTAGATTTAATGGATGCAATTTTTAAAGTACCAGTTCATGAAATTGGTAAAATATTTAGCTATCGTTATCCCGTGATTTTCTTGATTATAATTTTGGCGGTATTTTACTTAAATTATGTTTTGCCAAATATTAAACTAAAGAAACGTGTAATTTGGCCGGGGGTATTTGTCACTTCATTTGGATGGATGGCGTTATCATTTTTATTTAGTTTTTATTTGCATAACTTTCCAATTACTTGGAAAAACTACGGCATTGTCGGTACGTTTATTATCTTTATGTTGTGGTTGAACATTGCTTCACTATTGTTTTTATTTGGCGTTGCTGTTAATGCAACGATTATTCGTAATCGAGTAGGAGAGCTTGAGTATTCTGCTGGTAGGATTGCAAGTTATATTCAAGATAAAAGGCGAAAACAAAAGTAGCTCTAAAATCACGATTTTGCTATGATACTGTTAAAAGTTAAGAGAATAGAAAGAGTGTCTGTATGAAAGTAAGAAAAGCTGTTATTCCAGCTGCCGGTTTAGGTACTAGATTCTTACCTGCAACTAAGGCTTTACCTAAAGAAATGTTGCCAATTGTTGATAAACCAACAATTCAATTTATCGTAGAAGAAGCCAAGAAGTCTGGTATTGAAGATATTTTGATTGTTATTGGTAAAAATAAGCGACCAATTGAAGATCATTTTGATTCTAATCCAGAACTTGAACAAGACTTGGAAGAAAAGGGTAAAAGCGAGTTGCTTAAGTTGACCCAAGGTATTACCAACTTAGGTGTCAATTTGTACTATACTAGACAACCACATCCAGCAGGCTTAGGGGATGCAATTTATCGTGCTCGCAGCTTTGTTGGAGATGAGCCATTTGTAGTAATGCTTGGGGATGATTTGATGGATGACAAAATTCCTTTAACTAAGCAATTGATTAATCGTTATGACAAGACTCATGCTTCTACTATTGCTGTAATGCCAGTGCCTCATGAAGAAGTTTCTAAATATGGGGTAATTGAACCTGAAAATGAAATCATGCCTGGTTTAATCAACGTTAAGTCTTTTGTAGAAAAGCCAGATATTGATAAGGCACCAAGTGATTATGCAATTATTGGACGTTACTTGCTTACACCAGAAATTTTTGATATTTTGGCTCATCAAAAACCAGGGCGTGGCGGAGAAATCCAATTAACAGATGCCATTGATACGATGAATAAGACACAACGCGTGTTTGCTCATGTATTTAAAGGTGAACGTCATGATGTTGGTAATAAAGAAGGCTATCTTGAAACTTCTATTGAATATGGACTAAAGCATCCTGAAATTAAGGATCAATTGCGTGCGTATATTAAGAAGCTATCTAAGCAATTTGAAGCTGAAGATAAAAATAATAAATAAAAAGCAGATAATTGTTTACAGACTACGCGAGAGCGTAGTCTTTTTATGTTTTTTTAAATATTTTTTGTTATGATCATAGTGTTAATAATACAAATGGAGAAAAAGTGATGAAAAATATTTATATTGTAGCAGCCAAGAGAACACCTTTTGGCAAGTATCGTGGATTTTTTAAAGATGCTTCGGCAATTGATCTTGGCGTAATGGCATTAAAGGGCGCGTTAAAAGATGGAAATATTAATCCTGATAAGGTCCAAGAACTTTTTATGGGCAATGTTTTGAGTACAGGCTTGGGTGAAAATATGGCTCGTCAGGTTGCTCTTAATTCAGGGATGAAAGAAGAATCCACCGCGGCAACGATTAATGATGTTTGTGGCTCTAGCCTTAAGGCTGTCCGTTTAGCTCAAGGTCAAATGGAAATGGGCGATTTAGATCTAGTTGCAGTTGGTGGTAGCGAAAGCATGACCCGTGCACCATATTTGGTTAAAAAAGAAAATAAAGAAAATCCTGCAGACCATTTAGTAAATACTATGATAAATGATGGCTTGATGGATGCTTTTTCTGGACAACATATGGGGATTACCGCCGAAAACGTTGCACAAAGATATCATGTTACCCGTGAAGAGATGGATGAATTTAGTCTTCGTTCTCATAAAAAAGCGGCAGAAGCAACGAAATCTGGCTTTTTTGATAACGAAATTTTGCCAATTGAAATTGATGGTGAAACTTTAGATCATGATGAACCAATTCGTCCAGATACTTCTATGGAAGCCTTAAGTCAATTAAAACCGGTCTTTAAAGAGGATGGTGACGTAACCGCCGGTAATTCGTCTCCATTAACAGATGGTGCAAGTATGTTGGTATTAGCCACAGAAGACAAGGTTAAGGAATTAAACTTAAAGCCGATTGCTAAGCTAGGAGCTTTTGCGGAAGCTGGATTTGATCCTGCTTATATGGGATATACACCATATTTTGCCGTGAAGAAGCTGCTTGAAAAAACAGGACGTTCAATTAATGATTATGATATTGTAGAACTAAACGAAGCCTTTGCTTCGCAAAGCGTAGCAGTAGCTCGTGATTTGCAAATCCCTGATGATAAATTAAATATCATGGGTGGTGCCATTGCGTTGGGACATCCATTAGGTGCAACTGGAACCAGATTAATTTGTTCTGCAATTAGTGGCTTAAAGAAGGAGCAAGGCCAGCGTGCATTGGTAACTTTGTGCATTGGCGGTGGTCAAGCAATCGCATATGAAATCGAGAATGTTTAATGAAGTTTTATCAATTAAAGCCTGAGCAAAGGCGAGAAATTTTACAATCTGAAGGAATAAATTTAGAAGATATTGATGATCAGGTTCTTAACCGCTTAGACAAATTAAGCGAAAATGTTGTGGGCCAATTACGGTTGCCTTTGGGAGTAGTGCAAAATCTTTTACTAAATGAGCAATCGTATATGGTCCCTATGGCTGTAGAAGAACCTTCAGTTGTGGCAGCTGCTAATCATGGTGCTCATATTTTTGCACGAAATGGTGGAGTCAAGGCAACTAGCAAGCGAACAGGAATCTATGGTCAAATCGTTTTAAAGATAAATTCTGACTTTTCTTTGGTAAACTTAAAAAAACAATTTCCTGATTTGATCGATTTAGCTAATACAGAATTTGCTAGTTTAATTCGTCACGGTGGTGGAACTAGATCAATTGAGGCTGAACAAAAAGGTGATTTAGTCTATCTTAAAGTTTTAGTTGATCCCGCTGAAGCAATGGGAGCAAATAAGACAAATTCTATCTTGGAATTTTTAGCAACTAAATTAAAACAATTCCCAGGTGTTGAAGAAAAATTATTTGCCATTTTATCAAATTATCCTAGTCAGTTGACTACGGTTATAGTTACTCTTGATCCTAAAACAATGGGTGGCCGAAAAGTAGCTGAACGTGTTGCTTTGCTCAGCAAAATTGGTTATGAAGATCCATATCGAGCAGTAACCAATAATAAAGGAATCATGAATGGCGTTGATGCGGTGTTAATTGCTACAGGAAATGATTACCGCGCAATTGAAAGTGCGACTGCAGTTTTAGCTAACCAAGATGGACATTATCGCAGTTTGTCTAAATGGACTATGCAAGATGGCAAGCTAGTTGGCGAATTAACTTTGCCAATGGCTATTGGAGTAGTTGGTGGTTCTATTAAGGCTCGCAAAGATGTACAGCAGAGTTTTGCTATTTTAGGTAAGAAGATTACCAGTGCTAAGTTAGCCGAAATTATTGTCAGTGTTGGGTTAGCTAATAATCTGGCAGCACTGCTGGCGATTTCTACTGTAGGAATTCAAGCAGGACATATGAAGCTGCAAGCACGCAATATCGTCGCTGAACTTGATGCCAGTGATGATGAAAAGAAGCAGGTATTAACACAAATAATTGAGCAAAAAGATTATTCTGAAAGTTATGCACAACTTGTTTTAAAGCAAATAAGAGAGGGAAAATAATGCAAGTAGGTATTGATAAGATTGGACTTTTTACTTCTAACAAATATGTAGACATGGTTGATTTAGCCCATGCAAGAAATGAAGATCCAAATAAGTTTTTGATCGGTATTGGTCAAAGTGAAATGAGCGTTGCAGATCAAACCCAAGATGCTGTTTCAATGGGAATTAATGCAACGATGAAGTACATTGACCGGATTGATAAGGATAAGATTGGTTTATTGGTCTTTGGTACCGAAAGCGGGATCGATCAATCTAAATCAGCTTCACTTTTTGTTAAGACAGCACTTAAATTAAAACCAGAAGTGCGGACTTTTGAAGTAAAAGAGGCATGTTTTGGCTTAACCGCTGCCTTAATGATTGCACGTGATTTCGTTAGAGTTCATCCCGACCAAACTGCAATGGTTATTGGTAGTGATATTGCACGTTACGGTATTGGTACTGCGGGTGAAGTAACCCAAGGTGCTGGTAGTGTAAGTATGCTGATTAAGGCTGATCCAGCTATTTTAGCTTTAAATGATGGTCACAGTGCATACAGCGAGGACATTAATGACTTTTGGCGTCCAAATAACTCTAAATTAGCAATGGTTGATGGTAAATATTCAACACAAGTCTATTTAGATTTCTTTAGCAAAACTTTTGCGGATTATAAAAAGCAAAAGAATTTGGAAACAAAAGATTTTGATGCTATTATTTATCACTTGCCATTCACTAAGATGGGGTTAAAGGCTAATCGAATTGCTGTTGCTGATCAAGATGAAGCCACTACTGAAAAATTGCAAAATTCATTTGCTGCTTCTAAACAATTATCACGTCGAGTTGGTAATATTTATACTGCCTCTCTTTATATGAGCTTGTTGAGTTTGCTTGAAAACGGTAATTTATCAGCTGGCTCATTAGTTGGTTTATTCTCATATGGCTCAGGTGCCATGGGTGAATTTTACAGTGGCAATCTTGTAGCTGGCTATGAAAAAGAAATTAATGCAGCCAGCGATGAAAAGATGCTTGAAAGACGTCAAAAGTTAAGTATTCCTGAATACGAAGATGTGTTTAATACTGCGCTTGAAGATCCGGAAGACAATGAAGAATTAACTAGTGATGATGAAAAAGGCACTTGGTATTTTGCAGGTACTAAAGGCAATATTCGTCAATATAAAGTTAAGTAAAATGGAAAAGGCTATGATCATGATGATCGTAGCCTTTTTACATAAGAACAATTTGATTGTTGTCTTCTTTGATTTGTAATCCAAAAATGTGATGTTCTTCTTGGTCAACTGCTATTAAAAGAGGAATACCGCGGTTATGCATATGACCTACTAAGCGGATCAGTTTAGTCTTAGTCATTGCTTTTTCTCCTGGATAAAGCAGACAGTGGCCATCTACCAGAGTTAGTTTGCCCCAAGGAACAACTTTATCGTCTATTTTTAGATAAAAAGTGGTATTAATATTTAAATCGTTAATTAATTGAAGTAAATCTGTTAAGCGCATTTTCAAGTATAATTAAAATTAGTAATAGTTATTAACTAATTATAGAATGAATAATAAAGTAAATTAACATGGAAGAATCAAAATGAAGAAAAAAATAATATTATCGTCTTTGACTTTGGCTGGACTAGGGTGGTTAGCAATTAGCGACTATTTTTTTAAATACGCGATGACCACTTATAAGAAAAAGCCAGAATCTAAAGAATTATCCGGTAGGGATGCGCTATATCGTGACAAGCTTGGGTTCAAAGAATTTGAAAAACAAGAATGGATTTTAAGAGTAGATTCTAATATAAGTTTATATGCTAACTATCTTGATAATCATTCTAAGAAGACGACGATTTTATTGCATGGCTTTATGAGCGACGGAGATAGCATGGCTGGTTTTGCCAAGATGTTTTATGATTTGGGATATAATGTCTTGTTGCCTGATGCGCGGGCACATGGACGCAGCTCAGGCGAATATATTGGCTATGGCTGGGTAGAAAAAGACGATATTTTACGCTGGATTAAAAAAGCGATTGGCTATACTGGGGATGATACTCAGATCGTCGTGATGGGACAAAGCATGGGCGGTGCTACTGCGATGATGGTTTCCGGCTTAAAATTACCTAAGCAGGTAAAAGCATTTATTGAAGATTGTGGATATTCCAGTGTAAAAGAAGAAGTGGATTATCAAGCAGGTAATTTATTTGGTTTGCCTAAAGTAATTCGTAAACCTTTGATCAAGACCATGAGTGGTATTAATAGAATAGAGAATGGCTTTTTCTTAAAACGAGCATCATCTGTTAAACAATTGCGGAAGAATACGCGGCCGTTTTTGTTTATCCATGGTGGAAAAGACCACTTTGTGCCTACCGAAATGGTGTATCAAAATTATGCGGCAACTAATGCACCTAAGTTTTTATGGGTTGCACCGTTAGCTGGGCACGCTCTATCTTATCCAATGTACAAAAATAAATATCGACAAGTTATCAAAGCTTTTTTGAAAAAATATATTCATTAATTATTGCAAGCGGTTACACAACAGGATATAATTAGGGACGTGGAAGAGGTAGAAATTAAGTTAACAAGTATAAATATAAGTAAGTTTTTATCTCCAGAATTGTATTATTATTGGAAACTTGAAAGATTCTCTATATGTAGAGGTATCAGCCCTAATAATGGCTGTTTACAAAACTCCAATTCATTAAAAGTTACGTTTTATGTAAAGACCCGAACAAGTGAATGTTAATATTGGTTACGATGATGCCATTGTTTTAATACATAACGAACAGTTGAAGATCGTGACTATCAATTTGATGAGCTACCTCATCCACTTGAATTGCGACTGCTAAGAGACAAGGATTGCCCGACAGTCGCTTTTTGTATGCAAAAACAACCTAGCTGATAACTAGGTTGTTTTTCTTATCTTATTTTCTTAAAACTAATTTAGCGATTGCTTCACAACGTGGAGTTTGTGGCAACATATCCACATTTTGGATTACACGGACATCGTAAACTTCACTTAATAAGACTAAATCTTGGGCTAAAGTAGATGGGTTACATGAAATGTAAACAAAAGTTTCAGGTTTTACCTGTAAAAGAGTTTTGATTAATTTTTTAGCCAAGCCCGTTCTAGGTGGGTCAACGATTAAGGCATCGATTGAAACGCCGCTGTTCTTTAATTCAGGCAATACCTTTTCTACGCTGCCTTGGATGTAATCTGCATTTTTGATGTGATTGAGTTCCACATTGTGCTCTGCATCTTTAACGGCTTCAGGAATAGTTTCGATTCCGATAACTTGCTTGACGCGATCAGCAGCTAAGATACCTAATGTACCTACACCACTATAGGCATCAATTAAAGTTTGATCTGGGGTTAAGTCTAAGTATTTCAATGCTTCTGAATAAAGGTTGACAGTTTGAACCGGGTTGAGTTGGAAGAAGGCACGTGGGGATAAAGCAAATTTCTTACCCAAAATTTCTTCCATAATTTGGTTTTTACCCAATAATTTTTCAGTTTTATTGCCCCAAACCTGTGGATTTTGCCATTCGGTTTCGTTTTGGTAAACACTAACTACGTTATCCAGCTTCATAATTTCTTTAGCTAAAGGAATCAAGTTCTTGATCTTGTGACCAATGGTGATCAAAGTAACTTGAATTTCTTTGCTAGCTTCAGATTGACGCACTACGATAGTTTTGACGCCGGGTAAATGACGACGGAAGTTAGCAACAGGGACATGCAACTTCTCAATTAAAACTTTGATTTCACGTTCAGTCTTTTGAGTGTCTTCACTTTGCGTAGGCATCTTAGGCAAATCGATCAAGCGGTGAGAATTTGGTGCAAAAAGACCTAATTTAGTTTTACCGTGAACATTTTCGATTTGGTATTGTGCCTTATTGCGGTAATGCCATTCATCAGGAGCAGGGATAGTCTTCTTAACCTTGTATTTAGCATAGTTTCTTGGATGGTACTTTCTAAGTGATTCAAGCATATTATTACGCTTGAATTCAAGTTGCTTTTCATAAGACAAATGTGCTAGTTCCAATCCACCAATTTCTGGATCTACGCCTTCTGGGAAAGCTACTCGATCAGGACTCTTTTCCTTAATGCGGACAAGTTCACCTTGAAGATAGTGAGGGTAGCTCTTAACAATTTTGGCTACGACTACTTCATCTGGCAAAGCACCTGGGATAAAGATAATCTTCTTTTTATAATAGCCGATTCCTTCGCCATTAATTCCCAAACGTTTAATTGTGATAATTACATCTTTTTCATGATGTTGTTTTTTATTTGTAAATTTTTTATTCATCATCTTATTCTTTCTACTAAAAACTAATTACATTGCTTTTAATTGTACTACCTGGTAAAAGTTCTTAGCAAGATTTAAAAAAATTTGCTAGCATGTATTTTGGAATATGCGAGGTGAAAAAATGATCATAACCAAAGTTAGTGCACAAAAGCGCCCAGGTCGCTATAATATTTTCCTAGATGGTAAATATGCTTTTTCTGCTGGTGAAAAAACAGTCGCTGAGTTTGTTCTTTTAAAAGGAAAAGAACTTGATGATGAGCAAGTTGAAAAAATCAGACAATTTGATGCTGCTGCTAAAGCTAGTGATCTAGCAGCACATTTTTTGAGTTACGAACCTCGAACTATTTTTGAAGTCTTGCAGTATTTAAAAAAGCATGAAATTTCTGATGAAGCTGCTAATAGTGCCGTTAATCAGTTAAATGAGTTAGGTTATTTAGATGATCGTCAGTATGCTAAATTATTTATTAAAAATGATTTACGTGTCGGATCAGATGGACCGAAAAGTTTGCTACGTAAATTAACGCAAAAAGGTGTTGATCCAGAAATCAGTCAGACAGAATTAGACGAAGTGATGGATGAAGACTGGATTGAAGTCGGTCAAAGAGTAATCAAATCGATGATTCATCAAGCAGGTAAACTGGCTCAGCGAGAATTAAAGCGTAAGATGAAAACTAAGTTATTAAGGCATGGTTTTGACGGTGGAATTAGCAGTGAAATAATTGCATCTTTAGATCTTGAAGATGATGAAGATTTGCAAATGCAAGCTTTAAAAAAGCAGGGCATCAAAGCCTATAAACGTTTTCGTCGCTATGATGAAAGTGAATGCAAGTTTCGGATGAAGAAATATCTCTTCAGCCATGGTTTTTCAACTAGTGAAATTGATGCATTTTTAAATGGTGAAGTAATTAATTTTGATGATTTAGCAGAATATTAAGGAGAAAAAATGAAAAAGAATATTGATAAGAAGTTATTTGTTGGCCGTCCTTTCCCAGATAGTTTGATGAATGCCCAAAAGAGTTTTATGGAATCTAATCAACAAATGGAAAATGATGAAGTATTTCAAAAGTTTTTAGCAGATAATAATCTAGAAAATAAGCGTTCAGCCTTAATTGTTTCAGGCCCAGATAGCTTTATGTACTGGTATGGCGTAGTAACTGATGTGGAAGCTGATAAGGTGCCAACAGGTTTAATGAAGTTTGAATTACCTAAGGCTGAAATAGATGAAGAAGTAGAAGAAAATCAAAATTTAGTTTACTTTAACTTGCCATTAAATAGCACTGTACCTAATTTTGTAAAAAAGGTAGTAGCCAATGGAGTTAAGGTTTATGAGAACTTAGGTGATAGCGATACTCCATATATTGTCTGGGATCTAGATTTAGATACAAAAAAACTGACCCAAGCATTTTACGTAAAGGTCAGTGAATAATTAATGTTGTTGTGGATCGATTGATAGATTATCGTATTCAACATAAGCTCCAAGACAAGTTGATACGAACATGATTAATAAGACGAAACCGATGGAACTACCTACAATTTGATCTAATGTTAACACGGCACGTACTAAATAAGTTGCGGCAAAGCATAAAATAAAATCTAAGACGATATTTGCAAATAATAAGAAATAGCGTCGTCTAATACTGAAAAAGCGCAAAAGCTGCTTTAACAAACCGTCATTAGTTTGCATAGCTAATAGATCAACTGGTCGTTGAATCGTAGCTTTAACTGCAAACATAATGATAGAACCGACTAAAGCACCAATAATTGTGCGGTAAATTTCTGCCGAATGGAGAACTAGTGCATTATAGCCGATACCGATAATTAGTAAGCTACAGATATATGGAACAAGTAATAAAAAAGTAAAAACCAATAAAACGTGGCTTTTTTTCATAAGGATTTCCTCCTTTTAGTCTTATTTGCTATTTTAACATACTGTTAATTGCTCTATGCTATAATAACTTTATTTAGATAACTTTTTTAAGAAAGAGAGTAAAAAAATGAGTAGTGATCCTGGAGCGAAGAATCTTTTTGTTCGCCTTAAAAATAGATTGTCAGGTGAGACAGAAGAAGGAACTAAAGATCATTTAGAAAAAGAAATTATCAATTTACATGATAATCATAAAATTAATGATACTGAGTTCTCAATGCTTGAAAGAATTCTGGACTTTCAGGGGAAAATGGCTCGCGAAGTAATGGTACCAAGAACGGACGCGTTCATGGTAGATGCGGATGTGAGTTTTCAAGATAATCTTGATGAAATATTGCGTGAGCCGTATTCGCGTATTCCAGTATATAAACGAGATAAGGATAAAATCGTCGGCATAATTCATATCAGAACGGTATTGCGTAAGGCTAAGATTAAGGGGTTTGAAAATCTTGATTATCAAGATGTAATGACTGAACCTTTATTTGCACCAGAAACAGCAGAATTAGGGGATCTGTTGATGGAAATGCAGCAAACGCAGCGTCAACTAGCTATTTTAACAGATGAGTATGGTGGCGTAACTGGCTTGGCTACTATTGAAGACCTTGTCGAAGAGATCGTAGGGGATATCGACGACGAGGTTGATCATACAGAGATTTTGTATAATCAAATTGCGCCCAATAAGTATATTATCTATGGAAAAATGCCGTTAGATGATTTTAATGAGCAATTTGGTACGCATCTTGAAATGGAAGATGTAGATACGGTAGCAGGTTATGTCATTAATACCTTGAAGATGATCCCAGCTAAAGGGGAAAAGTTAACCGTTGACATTGGTGACGGGATGACTTTGACTACTAGAAGAATGAAAGGGTCACGTTTACTTACGGTTTTGTTGACAAAGGATAAACAAGAAATAAAAAAGGAAGAAGATAAAAAAGAGTAATGGATAAAGAGTTAGCAGAGAAAGTAAAGAAAAGAAGAACATTTGCAATTATTTCTCACCCAGATGCAGGTAAGACAACAATTACGGAACAAATGCTGTTATTTGGTGGGGTAATTAGAAAAGCTGGTACTGTTAAAGCCCGTAAAACTGGTAACTTTGCTACAAGTGACTGGATGGAAATTGAAAAAAAGCGTGGTATTTCAGTTACTAGTTCCGTTATGCAGTTTGAGTACAAGGGCAAGAGAATCAATATCTTGGATACACCAGGACACCAAGATTTCTCAGAAGATACCTATCGTACTTTAATGGCGGTGGATGCTGCTGTCATGGTAATTGACTCTGCAAAGGGTATCGAACCACAAACTAAGAAACTATTTAAAGTTGTTAAAAAACGTGGTATTCCGATTTTTACTTTTATGAACAAGTTAGACCGTGATGGTCGACCACCACTTGATTTGATTGCTGAACTTGAAGATTTGCTCGGCATTGAAGGTGTAGCAATGGACTGGCCGATTGGTTCTGGTCAAACTTTAAAAGGCTTGTATGATATTGCTAATAATCGCGTTGAATTGTACCGCAAAGATGGCGCAGACCGTTTCTTACCATTGAATGAAGATGGTACTTTGCCTGATAGCGAATCATTGAGTCAAGATCCTCAATTCCAAGATACTCTTGATGAAATTGAATTGGTTAAAGAAGCTGGTAATAAATTTGATCCTGAAAAAATTGCTTTGGGTGATCAAACTCCAGTCTTCTTCGGTTCAGCTTTAACCAATTTTGGTGTAGAAACATTCTTAAATAGTTTCGTTGATTTAGCACCGGCTCCTGAAAGTCATACTGTTAATGGGGATGAAGAACTTAGTCCAGAAGATCCGGAATTCTCAGGCTTTGTCTTTAAGATTCAGGCTAACATGAATCCTCACCACCGTGATCGAATCGCATTTGTCCGTGTTGGTAGTGGTGAATTTAAAAAAGGATTGGATGTTACTTTAGCAAGAACAGGTAAGCCAATCCGTTTGAATAATGCAACTGAATTTATGTCTAGTGAACGTGTGCAAGTTTCAGATGCCGTAGCTGGAGATATTGTTGGTTTGTACGATACTGGTAACTTCCAAATTGGAGACAGTATTTATTCAGGTAAACGTAAAATCGTTTATCCACCACTTCCAGAATTTACTCCAGAATTGTTTATGCGGGTAACTGCTAAGAATGTGATGAAGCAAAAGTCATTCCACAAGGGAATGAATCAGTTGGTTCAAGAAGGTGCTATTCAGCTTTACCGTAATTACCAAACCGATGAATATATTTTAGGTGCGGTTGGTCAATTGCAATTTGAAGTCTTCCAATTCAGAATGAAGAATGAATATAATTCAGAAGTTGAGATGAATAGTATTGGACATAGAGTTGCGCGTTGGATTGATCCAGAGCAACTTGATCCTCGTATGTCTAACAGCCGTAATCTTCTAGTAAAAGACCGTTATGGCAATCCATTGTTCTTGTTTGAGAATGAATTTGCAGAACGATTCTTCCACGACAAGTATCCGGATGTTAAATTAACGGAAAAGCTTTAATAAAAAATAAGTGTCTAGGAAATAAATCCTCTAGACGCTTATTTTTGTGATTAAATTTATTTAATTTACTTGTCGACGTGAATTTCAATGACGTGACGGCTCTTGTCAACGGTTAAAGTATATGAAGAATCGTAATCTTTGATTAATCGTTTGATGACAAATTCAATTTCATCTTCACGGACACGGCGATCATGGTTTTCAAGTGCAATGCCGATTGCATTTTTGCTTTCGGTATAAATTACTGAAGTATTTCCTAATGAATATACTTTAACGTAATTAGCATCGGTAGTATTGAGCTGACTGTGAACCAAGTTAGAATAGTTGTTAGTTACATCGATTAAATGCATGAATTTCACCTGTTTCTTTTAGTTTTTATAACTTAAATTTAGTATACATCAAATTAAGCAGCATCTTTTTATTTTTATTAAATTAAATAAAAAGATGCTGCTGATTATTAATCGCAGAATCTTTTTTGAATTATTAATTGGCGTAATTACTCAGCTGTGTTTTCATCGCTAATAACGATCTTATTATCGACAACATCTGCCTTAAGATTCTTGCTATCAGTGTGATCAAGCTTGAAGTCTGCAACGTTATCTTCGATTTCTTCTTGAATTGTTCGACGAAGTGGACGAGCACCTAAAGCAGGGTTGAATCCATCTTCAACTAATTTATCTTTAGCTGCGTCGGTAACATCAATGTACAAACCTTGATCCTTAACCATGTTGTTGGTGTTAGCAAGCATCAAGTCAACAATCTTAAGTAAGTCAGGTTTAGTCAATTCGTTGAATTCAATGACGTCATCAAGACGGTTAAGGAATTCAGGCTTGAAGAATTGACTCATGTTGTTTCTAGCGGATTCATTACTTTCGTCTTCATTTTCAGCAGCGAAACCAACGCTAGCATTCTTGATGCCTTGACCTGCGTTAGAAGTCATGATGATGATTGTATCTTTGAATGAAACAGTTCTACCTTGTGAATCAGTCAAACGACCATCATCTAAGATTTGCAAGAAGAGGTTCAAAACGTCTGGGTGAGCTTTTTCAATTTCGTCAAGCAAAATCAAGCTGTATGGGTTGTGACGAACTTGTTCAGTCAATTGACCAGCTTCTTCGTAGCCAACATAACCAGGAGCTGAACCAATCAACTTAGATACAGAATATTGTTCCATGTATTCAGACATATCGAAACGAATCATGGCATCTTCTGAACCGAACATTTGCTTAGCAAGTTGTTTGGCAAGCTCAGTCTTACCAACACCAGTAGGTCCTACGAATAAGAAGGAACCAATTGGACGACCTGATTTGTTAAAGCCGATTCTATTACGACGAATTGCACGAGCCACTTTTTCAACTGCCTTATCTTGACCAATGATATGAGCCTTTAAGTCACTGGCTAAGTTTTGCAATTGATTTTCTTCTTGCTTTTGAATATCACCAACAGGGATGCCAGTCTTTTCTTCAACAATCTTATTCATAATCTTGTTGGTGATAACTGGAGACTTGTCTGGATCTACCTTTTGATCTTTAACTTTTTCGTATTTTTCGATTTGGTCGCGGTAGTAGGCTGCCTTTTCGTAATCTTCATTCTTTAAGGCTTCTTCTTTTAGTTGCTCAGCTGCATTGATTCTTTCTTGCATTTTATCCTTATCAATATAAGGAATAGTTAAGTTCATTCTTGAACCAGCTTCATCTAACAAGTCAATGGCTTTGTCAGGTAAAAATCTGTCTTGAATGTAACGAGCTGATAATTTAGCAGCTGCTTCAATTGCATCATCTGTATAATGAACGTGGTGGTAATCTTCGTAGCGTTGTTGAATACCTTTCAGAATCCTAATAGTTTCATCAATAGAAGGTTCTTTTACTTCAACGGGTTGGAATCTACGTGCTAAAGCAGAATCTTTTTCAATGTCGCGATATTCCTTGATAGTAGTAGCACCAACTAATTGGAGTTCACCACGAGCTAAGGCTGGTTTGATGATGTTACCAGCATCCATACCGCCTTCAGCGTTACCCGCACCAACAATTTCGTGAATTTCATCAATGAATAAAATGATGTCATCACTTTGTTGTAATTCTTTGATTAATTGCTCCATCCGTTGTTCAAATTGACCACGAATTCCAGTACCTTGAACAAGTGAAACTACATTTAATGATATGATTCTTTTATTTTGTAATTTAGCTGGGACAGAACCATCAACGATTTCTTGTGCTAATCCTTCAACTACGGCTGTTTTACCAACACCTGCTTCACCGATTAAAACAGGGTTGTTTTTAGTTCTTCTATTTAAAATCTCAATTACACGAGCGATTTCTTTATCACGTCCGATAACTGGATCGATTTTTCCTTTTTTAGCAAGAGCAGTTAAATCAGTACCGTATTGGTCAAGGAGACTTTTACCACCTTGATTGCCGTTACCATTTCCTCCGCCCATTTGCATTCTTGGATTATTTCCGTTCATATTATTTGCGGCATTGTTGTTATTTCCGTTTAAAGCGTTGAATAAATCATCAAAGTCGCCAAAAAATTCATTGTTATTATTCATATTTTCTAGATTTCCTTGTTGATTTCTTAATTCTTGATAGCATTGTTGACATAAATCAATTTCTCGGCTTTGGCCATTTACCTTAGTAAAGAGGTGAATGGAGGCTGGCCGTTTATGACAATTTTGACAAAGCAAAATACATGACCGCCTTTCATTTAAGTTGTAACAAAATTATATTATTAGCACTCTTAGTAGTCAAGTGCTAAGCTCTACATTTCTTACTTAATGTAAGAAGAACATAAAATAATAATATTTTTGAAAAATTAACATAAATAGTAGAATAAATAATGAAAAAATTATAAAATTTAAAAAGTGTGGTGATATTTTTGGATTATCAAAAGATTTTAGATCAATTGGTGTCTGGAGAGCTTAAAGAATATAAGGTAGAGCCTGAAGATGCCTTTGATTTACAGAAAACTATTAGAAATTATGGCAAAAGACAATATATTACCGGCAGAGCTGAAAGAGGCGGTGCTATTGTATATACCGCTACGAACACTGACGATTGAATAATGTAAACTGTTACATTATTGTTGTCTAAACTGTAAAAACATGATAATCTAATACCTGAATGGGTATTTATTACCAGTTTAATTTTTTCAATTTAAAGGAGATATTTATAATGGAAAAACGCGATTTTCATATTATTGCAGAAACAGGTATTCATGCACGTCCAGCTACTCTTTTAGTACAAGCTGCTTCAAAGTTTGGTTCAGATGTTAACTTGGAATACAACGGCAAGTCAGTAAACTTGAAGTCAATCATGGGTGTTATGTCACTTGGTGTTGGCCAAAATGCTGATGTTACTATCACTGCTGAAGGTGACGATGAAAAAGACGCATTGGACGCAATTGCCGACACTATGAAAAAAGAAGGTTTAGCTGAATAATGACCAAGACTTTAAAAGGAATTGCTGCTAGTGATGGTATTGCCATTGCTCCAGCATATCTTCTTGTGGAGCCTGATCTTTCATTTTTAAAGTCTTCAGTTGATGATGTTGAAGCTGAAGTAGCTCGTTACAAGGATGCTATTAAGACTTCAACTACTGAAGTTGAAAAGATTCGTGATGTTGCCAAGAAGAGCTTGGGTGAAGAAGAATCTCAAGTTTTTGAAGCTCACTTAATGATTTTGAATGATCCAGAATTTACTGGTGCCATTGAGAATGAAATTAAGGATTCAAAGATCAATGCAGAAGCTGCATTAGATGAAACTGCACAAAAGTTCATCCAAATTTTTGAAAGTATGACTGATAATCCTTACATGCAAGAACGTGCTGCCGATGTACGCGATGTTTCTAAGCGTATTATGGCTCACTTACTTGGTAAGGAATTACCAAACCCAGCTTCAATTGACCATGAAGTAATCGTTGTTGCTCATGATTTGACTCCAAGTGATACTGCACAACTTAACAAGAAATACGTTAAGGGCTTTATTACTGATATTGGTGGTCGTACTGCTCACTCAGCAATCATGGCACGTTCACTTGAATTACCAGCCGTAGTTGGTACTGATTCAATTACTAAGGACGTTAAGAACGGCGACATGTTAATTGATGATGGTCTTGATGGTGTAGCTATTATTGATCCTAGTGATGATCAAGTAGCTGACTACAAGAAGAAGGGTGAAGCTTTCTTAAAGCAAAAGGCTGAATGGAAGAAATTGAAGGATGAACCTTCAGTAACTGCCGATGGTAAGCAATTTACTATTGCAGCCAACATCGGTACTCCTAATGATATGCCAGGTGTACATGAAAACGGTGCAGAAGCTGTTGGTTTGTACAGAACTGAATTCTTGTACATGGATTCATCAAACTTCCCAACTGAAGATGATCAATTCGAAGCTTACAAGAAAGTTATCGAAGGCATGAACGGCAAGCAAGTTATCATCAGAACAATGGATATTGGTGGTGACAAGCACCTAGATTACTGGGACTTGCCAGATGAAATGAACCCATTCTTAGGTGTACGTGCTATTCGTCTTTCACTTAAGAACGAAAAGATTTTCCGTACCCAATTAAGAGCTTTGCTTCGTGCATCAGCATACGGTAAGCTTGGTATTATGTTCCCAATGATTGGTACATTGGCTGAACTTCGTCAAGCTAAGGCTATCTTAAATGATGAAAAGCAAAAGCTTGTTGAAAAGGGCGTTAAGATCGGTGACGACTTGCAAGTTGGTATGATGATCGAAGTTCCTGCAGCCGCTGTTTTAGCAGATCAATTCGCTAAGGAAGTTGACTTCTTCTCAATTGGTACTAACGACTTGATCCAATACACTATGGCTGCTGACCGTGGTAACGATAACCTATCATACTTGTACCAACCATATAACCCATCAGTACTTCGTTTGATTAAGCACACTATTGATTCTGCTCATGAAAATGGTATCTGGTGTGGTATGTGTGGTGAAGCTGCCGGTGATAACACCATGTTCCCAATCTTACTTTCAATGGGACTTGATGAATACTCAATGAGTGCAACTTCAATCTTACGTATCAGAAGCTTAATGAAGAAGTTTGATACTAAGGATCTTAAGGAATTGGCTAACGAGGCATGCTTCGTTTCAGAAACTGCTGAAGAAAATGAAAAGTTAGTTAATGACTTAATGAAGAAGATCGACAAATAAATTCATATTTTGAATTGAGAAAAGAGACCGAAAGGTCTCTTTTTTCATATTTAAATATTTTAAACAAAACATACAATTTCTTCACAAATAATTCACGTTTTATCTTTAGAATATAAAGAGAAGTTAACATAAAAGATAAAATGAGTACTTACAAAAAAGAAGTTAGTATGTTATACTAATAGTAAGATTAAGAACGTATACAAATATTTGTTCTGAGGAGCGTGATTTTTATGGTAGATTTATATGTTTCGCCTAGTTGTACTTCATGTCGTAAGGCACGAGCTTGGCTTGAAAAGCATGATATTCCATTTAAGGAAAGAAACATTTTTTCGGAGCCTTTGACTAAAAAAGAGATATTAAAAATTCTACGTATGACTGAAAATGGTACTGAAGAAATCATTTCTACCCGCTCAAGAGCTTTTCAACAATTAAAAATAAATTTGGATGATTTATCAATTGATCAGTTACTTGATTTAGTAGAAAAGAATCCAAGCTTGTTAAGAAGACCAATTATTATGGATGATCGTCGACTTCAAGTAGGATATAATGAAGACGAAATTCGTCGTTTCTTACCACGTAAGGTTCGTCGATTAGAATTGGCTGAAGCCCAAAAAATTGCAGATTTATAATATAGAAGAGTGTTAGTAATGATGCTAACACTTTTATTTTAGATAAAAAATAGGCTACAATAGGTTATATAATTCGTGGAGGAGATATCCTGTGCAAGTAGATCATATCAATGAAAATACAATAAGAGTTAGAATTAATAAAAGTGAATTAGCTCATCGTGGATTGAAGGTTTTAGATTTATTGGGGGATAAACAAAAAATACAGCAATTCTTCTACTCCATTCTTTCAGAGGTAGATACTGATCATACCTTTACTCAAGGAGTACCTGTAACTTTTCAGGTAATGCCTAACAATGGCGGTCTTGACTTGATGATTACCAAGATTAAGCCTGACGATGCTGATAATCTCCGTCAAATGATAGAGCCAATGAATAGTGGGACTAATCAAACACAGGCAGAGCCCGATTCAAGAAGAAGTTTCTTTGACCTTGATCCGAAAGATGATGTAAATACTGAACTTGATCCAATAAAAGAAGAAAAGCTTGAATCATCTAATCAGGAGAACGCAGTTAATACTCAATATTGGAAATTCCAAAATCATCATTCCTACAGCTTTGATGAGTTAGGAAATCTAGTTGAATTAGCGGATAGTTTGAAAGTAAGTGATCTGGCTTCAAGTTTGTATTATTTACGGGGTAAATACTACTTGAAGTTAGCATTTTTAGATGAAAATTATGCTGAACTTAAGCCAGCTGATGCTTGGGCTATTGCTAATGAATACGGAATCAAGATTGATGATCAAGAAATGAAGACGGTGAAGGAAACTGGAAAATGTTTGTTGAACCGTGATGCTCTTGATTATATTCGCTATTACTTTCTTCAAAAGCAATAATTAAGATTTTATAAAGAAAAAGAGACGTTAGAAAAAAACGTCTCTTTTTTGCGTAATAAAACATGGGTGAAGAAATATGTATGCAGCCATGTTGAATAAAAAAATAGTATTAGCCGTTAGTGAAGCGAATATGGTTAATACCGGTCAAAAAAATTTAAATATAGATGATTATCGTTGTCCACATTGTCATAAAAAAGTAATTTTAATTATTTCAGAACAAAAGGCAGCCTTTTTTAAGCATTTAACTAGTTATAGCAATGCGATGGGAGAAAAAGAGGAGCATCATCAATCTAAGATGCTGTTGAAAGCCGCGCTTACTGCGGCCGGATTCAACGCGCAAGTTGAGATACCGTTAGCTGATGGTCAGCTAAGAGCAGACGTTTTAGCTTCAGAAAAATTAGCCTTTGAAGTTCAATGTGCACCGCTAAGTGATACTGAATTTAGACATCGACATTTATTATATTCTGAAATAGGAGTAACCGATATTTGGATTGTGGGACAAAGGCATTATTTAAAGAAGAAACTAAAACATACTCAGTCGATCTTTTTTAGAAAGAATAAATTGTGGGGAAATTATTATCTGGAAATTAATCCTAAAAAGAATGTGTTTTGTTTAAAATATAATGTTTTACAGGAACCGGTAACGAATAATCTTCATTACCAAGTAAAATATTTTGCTTTAGATGAATTAGATATGAAGATGTTTTGGCATTTTAAGCCTATAAAAAGAGACTATCCAATTAATATAAATAATCAAAAAAAATATTTAAGAAGGCAGTTAGCACAGAAAACAAAGCTCGGATTAAAAATAGGCGAGTTACTTTATTACAAGGGGCTAACTGTGGATAGTCTGCCAGATGAAGTGTTTAGTACTTGGCGTAATCCTGGTGAAGTAGATTCTGTCACTAAATTTTTGCAAAAATAAAACGCCTATTAAATAAGGCGTAAGTGGTTTTGTTGCGGCATAAAATTTGAAAAGCAATTTTGATAATCAGGTAGAAGCAAATTAACTAAATCCTCATGTGCAACGGGACCTTCTAGAAGGACACCATTTTGTTCATTATCCTCATTGAACAAAACAATTGTTGGTGTAGCTTTAATGTTCCATTGATTAGCTAATTTTTGATCTTCCTCGATTGAACTCCGTACATAACTGCTTTTCTTGATTGCATTAATTGTATTAGCTTTAATGTTAAGCTTAGTAGCAATTTTTTCTAACAATTTAGGATTGTAAGCTGAAGCATCATGACTTAAATTCTTTTGCAGTTCATATAAAAATTCACGTGCTTTTTTATTACCATATTTAAGTTTAATAGCATGGTAATTTTCTAGCGCATCATAAGTTGCTTTAGAAAAAGTACTGATGTCTGGCAGCTTTTGTGCATCCTTACGACGCCTAATAGCGTCATCATTTACTAAACAAACATTAGCAATAGGAATGTAGTGATAACAAACGTCAATTCCAAGTTCATCAACGGTGTTGCGAATTTGTTTTTCCGTATCATAACAGTAAATTCCTATTGGATTAATGAATAGAAAAATCTCGAACATACTCTCGACCCCTTTGGTGATTTACTATTGATACTTTAGCAAGAAACAAAAAAAGTGACAAAAAATATGCCTTATTTTCTATATGTTATTTTTTGTGAATACTTGCTCGAGCAATTTTACTTTGATTAGTATTGCTAGAATTCTGCTTAAAATTGTAATCGCTTTCCAGCTTAGTTAGGACATTAGCTATTAAAACTGGATCATCATTCTCGATTTCTAATTCAAAGTCTTCATAGCCATCTGGATAAGAAGTTGCATCTAATGTTAATTCACAATCTTGTGGTCCATTCATTAAGATACGTCTAGTTTTGCTCCAGGTGAAAAGTGAAACAGCGTCTTGTTCCTTAGCAAAATGTGCACTGAAGTATTGACCAATATTACCGTGAAAGGTAAAGTGCTTTTTTGCTACCAATTCTTTAGCTTGCGCATGAGTTAAATTATCGTTAATTTCAATAACTTCATGATAATTTTTTTGAACTGGATTAGGATCAGGCACTTTCATTGTTTGTTCGGCATGATCGCTATAAATTCTGATTCGCAAACTAATATGGTGCTTTTTTAATAATTTATCAGGTGTATCAAAATAATAATTCTCTTGTACAAAATCACTTTTTACAGGAAAATCACTGACTATTTTTTGATAAGTTTCTTTGTGTAAAAGTGTTTTAGCTTCGATTTCTCGATTTTTGCTCATAAGTTTAAAACCTCCGAATCCATAAATCATTATAATAGTTAGGAAAAAATATTTAAATCAGTTCAGATTATAATCTTTAACATGGTAAAATGTGTTTGTTTACTAAGAAAGGATGTTTTCTCATGGAAGTAGATTGGGATAACTTCTTGTGGCCTTATAATGAAGCTGTACGCGAGTTAAAGGTTAAATTTCGTTCCCTTAGACAAGGCTTTTTAACTAGGGGAGAACATTCACCAATTGAATTTGTAATTGGTAGGGTGAAGACAGTAGATTCTATTAAAGAAAAAATGACGAGACGGGTAATTAGCCCAGATGTCATTGAAACTGATATGCAAGATATTGCCGGTATACGTATTGTGACACAATTTGTGGACGATATTTATAAGGTGGTAGACTTAATTCATTCACGTGATGATATGGAAGTAGTAGAAGAGCGTGATTATATTCAAAATGCTAAACCTTCAGGCTATCGTTCATATCATATGGTAATTAACTATACAGTTTACTTGCCAGAAGGACCTAAAAAGTTAATTGCGGAAATTCAGATTAGAACTTTAGCAATGAATTTTTGGGCTACTGTTGAACATACTTTAAATTATAAATACCAAGGTGCTTATCCAGAGGATATTTCAAAACGACTTAAGTCAACCGCAGAAGCTGCGTATAAGCTAGATGAAGAAATGTCTTCTATTAAGGATGAGGTCCAAGAAGCTCAAAAGATTTTTACCAAAAATAAAGGCAAGGAAAAGTCATGAAAGTAACAATAGCGCATAATAACTATGATAAGACTTTAGAGACAGTGGCCTATCTTAAGAAGCTATTGCAAAAGAAGAATGTCATTTTTGACGCTAAATATCCAGATGTAGTAATTACAGTCGGCGGAGATGGTACTTTAATCAACGCTTTTCATCGTTATGAGAATCAGGTTGATTCAGTACGTTTTATAGGTGTGCACACAGGACACTTAGGTTTTTATACTGATTGGCGTAATTATGATATTGATAAAATGGTTGATGCGCTTTTATTAACCAAAGATCAACCGGCTAAGTATCCCTTGCTTGAAATTAAAATGTTAACTGAGTCGGGCGATACTCGTTATCATTTGGCTGTAAATGAATCAGCGGTTAAAAGAATATCACATACGCTTGAAGCAGATGTTTATATTGATGATGAAATATTTGAAAATTTTAGAGGCGATGGTTTATGTGTTTCTACGCCAACGGGCTCAACCGCTTATAGCAAATCGCTGGGCGGGGCTGTAATTCATCCGCGATTAAAAGCTTTGCAAATGACAGAGATCGCTTCAATCAATAATCGTGTATTTAGAACATTATCTGCGCCAATTGTAATCGCACCCGATCAATGGATTACGATTGTGCCTAACGCTGATCATTTTGTAATGACTGTGGATGGGGCAAGAATCGATGTTAAAAATGCCAAAAAAATAGAATATCGTATTTCTAAGCACTCAATTCAGTTTGATCAGTTTGGTCATCACCATTTTTGGGCGCGTGTACAAAATGCGTTTATTAAGGATAACGAGGGTAATGACAAGTTTATTTAAATTAATTGTACAAGAAAAAGATCCCAAAAAATTGGGCTCTTTTTTGTTAAAGAATGGTTTCTCGCATCAGGTTTTGATTAAGGCAAGACATCATCACGGAATGATTTTGGTAAATCATAAGCGAAGATATTTAAGTTTTCATTTACGGACTGGGGATGAAGTTATTTTTGTTAGTGGTGAAGAAAAGAAAAATCAATTTTTGAAGCCATCTAATAATCCGGTAGATCCAGTTTTAGAGACTAAAAATTATATTGTGCTAAATAAACCAGCTGGGGTTTTATCAATCCCGTCTAGATATGAAGATAACGATGCTATTGTAAATAGATTAATGGGCTATTTTTCGAGTCAAAATGAAAAGGATTTAAAGCCTCATGTGATTACTCGTTTGGACCGAGATACTTCTGGTTTAGTATTAGTTGGAAAGAATGCTGTTGCGCATGCTCGTTTTAGCAAAATTGGTAAAGAGCAGTTTATTAAAAAGTATCACGCTATTGTTCATGGGAATTTTGCGAAAGATGAGTTAGCTGGATTAATTGATGAACCGATCGGTAAAGAAGGCGACGGTGTAAAAAGAGCCGTAGTAGCAAGCGGAAAAAAAGCACAGACGCGTTATCGTGTGCTTAGCCAAGTTAAAGGGGCTAGTCTAGTAGAATTACGCCTGTTAACAGGTAGAACGCATCAGATAAGGGTTCATATGGCTTATTTAGGCCATCCACTTTTTGGTGATCCCTTATATGGCATTGATGACGATTTTTCCCGGCAAGCATTAAATTGTTTTTATTTAGCTTTCCCTGATCCATTTGATAATGAAAAAAAGCGAGTAATTGAAATCAAAGATCCACAAGACATGTCGAAGTTATGGCAAAAATTAGTTAATTAATAAAAATTTTCAAAATTATTAGGATAAACTATTAAAATACTTGCATAAAGAAAGCGCATTCTTTAGAATGATAAGTGTAATATAAAACTATACTTATACAGAAAAGAGGATACCTTTATGTATTATTCCAATGGTAATTATGAAGCTTTTGCGGATCCTAAAAAGCCTGAAGGCGTAGATAATAAGTCTGCTTATATTATCGGTAGCGGTCTAGCTGGCCTTTCTGCAGCTGTCTTCTTGGTTCGTGATGCTCAAATGAAAGGTGAGAATATTCATATCTTGGAAGAATTGCCAGTAGCTGGTGGTTCACTTGACGGTGCTAAACGTCCAAACGCTGGCTTCGTTGTCCGTGGTGGACGTGAAATGGAGAATCACTTTGAATGTTTATGGGATATGTATCGCTCAATTCCAAGTTTGGAAATTCCAGGTGCTTCTTATCTTGATGAGTATTATTGGCTTGATAAAGAAGACCCTAACTCCTCAAATTGCCGTTTGATTTATAACCGTGGTGATCGTCTTCCAAGTGATGGTCAATACGGTTTAGGCAAATGTACTAATGAAATTGTTAAATTAATCATGACACCAGAAAAGGAACTTGAAGGAGAAACTATTGAGGAATTCTTTAGCGATGACTTCTTTAAGACTAACTTCTGGTCATACTGGTCAACAATGTTTGCTTTCGAAAAATGGCACTCAGTAGCCGAAATGCGCCGTTATGCAATGCGCTTTATTCACCACATTGATGGTTTGCCAGACTTTACCGCTTTGAAATTTAACAAGTATAACCAATATGAATCAATGGTAAAACCACTCTTGGCATACTTAAAAGATCATGGTGTTAAATTTGAATATGATTGTCACGTTCAAAATGTAGAAGTTGATCATGATGGCAAGCAAAAGATTGCTAAGAAGATCATTATGACTCAAAATGGCAAGGAAACAGAAGTTCCATTGACTCCAAATGACATCGTATTTATTACTAATGGTTCAATTACTGAGAGTTCAACTTACGGTGATCAAAATACCCCAGCTCCAATTACACATGCTAAAGGTAGTTCATGGAAGTTATGGGAAAATTTGGCAAAGCAAGATCCAGACTTTGGTCACCCAGATGTCTTCTGTGAAAACTTACCAGAACGTAGCTGGTTTGTTTCCGCAACTACTACTTTGAAGAATAAGAAATTAGCTCCATACTTTGAACGTTTGACTAAACGTAGTCTTTATGATGGCAAAGTTAATACTGGTGGTATTATCACGATTGTCGATTCTAACTGGGAGCTTAGCTTTACTATTCACCGTCAACCACACTTCAAGAGTCAAAATCCAGATGAAATTGTAGTTTGGATTTATGCACTTTATTCAGACACTGAAGGTAATTACATTAAGAAGAGAGTGGTTGACTGCAGCGGTAAGGAAATTGCCGAGGAACTTTTGTATCACTTAGGTGTTCCAGAAAGTCAAATTAGTGAATTAGCTAGTGAAGAAAACATGAATACTGTTCCTGTTTACATGCCATACATTACTAGTTACTTCATGCCAAGACATAGCGGTGACCGTCCAGCCGTTGTACCAGATGGTTCTGTCAACATCGCCTTTATTGGTAACTTTGCGGAGTCGCCAACAAGAGATACCGTATTTACTACTGAATATTCAGTCAGAACGGCTATGGAAGCTGTTTACACGCTTTTGAATGTTGACCGTGGTGTTCCTGAAGTATTTGATTCAATTTACGATATTCGTCAACTCTTGCGGGCAATGTACTACATGTCAGACAAGAGGAAGCTGGCTGATCAAGACATGCCACTCCCTGAAAAATTAGCTCTTAAGACAGGGATGCGCAAGATTAAGAAGACTTGGGTAGAAGAATTGTTAAAAGAAGCTAACTTGATGTAGTTTTAATGCAAAAAGAAAAAAGCTTGATTTTTATCAAGCTTTTTTTGTATGCTTCTTAACGCGCTTCATAATAAATAAAATCGCTGCAGCTATTAGGGCAACGGCCACAATCATGACTGCTGCCTTAATAATTCTGCTGGTGTCAAGATGCAAAATTGAGTCGCCACCATAAGCATAAAGATAAGCAAATGGACTTACCCCGATCACAATCGGAATCAATTGCTTTTTGAAATCATTTTTATTAATCAAAATATTGACATAGCTAACGGTTGCACTTGGAATAAATGGGATGAGATAGCCAATAGTTAGAGCGACCATCGGATATTTTTGTGTAGTTAACAATTTGTAGATCTTACTATTAGACATATGTTTAATGTCATATAGTTTGTGCAAAAACTGCATCAAGACGATTTGTCCTAAAATATCACTAATCCAGTTAACAATAAAGCCAAATGCTGGACCATACAAGATTCCATTCAAAACACAGAAGATACCATTAGATAAGCCGGGAATTGCCACACAAATGGCATTTAAAATAAAAAGAAAAGCTAAATCTTCGATCCCGTGGCTACGAACCATTTTAATTAACAATTCTTCATTATGGTGATCAAAATGAACTAGTAATTTTAATTCTGGTAGATAGCTTAAATATAATTTATATAAAAGCAATAATCCTAAAATTCCACCTAGAATAAATAGTATGATACGAATAATCTTTTGTTTCACTTGGTCACCTTCTTATTAATTCAGTTCTGCTTATGTCTATTTTACTTTAAATTTATGAAATGAAAAAGCCATGACTAGCATGTCATGGTTATTTTTCATTATGAGTTATTTGGTGAAAAGTACGCGAGTGCCTTCAGGAACAGGAATTTCTGTTTGAATTGGAGTTAAAGTTCCATTACCGCCATTTCTGATATACAAGGTAGCGTTATCTGTATTTTGATTTGCAGCTACTACGTATTTTTGATCGGCATCCCAGTTGAAGTCACGAGGGAAATCACCAAATGTAGAAATGCGCTGAACTAAGCTTAGGGTGTGGTTATCATTAATCTTAAAGACGGTGATAGAATTGTGGCCTCTGTTGGAGTTATAAACATATTTACCATCTTTACTAATGTAAAGTGCTGCGGCACCATTGTGTTCAGTAAAATCTTCTGGAATGGTCTTGTATGTAGCGATATTTTCGAAGTCCCAAGTGTCTTCATTAAATTTAACTACGTTGATTTTGCTAGATAATTCACCAACAACGTAGAAGTAGTTACCATCTTTTGAAAAGACGATGTGGCGAGTTCCAAAACCAGCTTCATTTTTATATTGAGCTAGGTGATGTAACTTGCCGTTTTCTAACCGGTAGAAGTCGACAGTGTCATTACCTAAATCGCAGCTAACTAAATTACCTGCGGGTGTTTCATCGAAGAAGTGTGGGTGAGGGCCATCGACTTGTTCTGGACGTGGGCCCAATGTTTCGGCCTTGTGAGTGACTTGATCGAGTAATTCTAACTTGCCGCTTTTATTGTAGTGGAATACAGATAAAACGGCGGTGTGGTAATTTGCGGTATAGATAAGCTTTTGCTCGCGATCAATACCAACATATGCTGGTGAAGCGCCAGGTGTTAAATAGCGATCGACTTCACTTGAACCATGTTCACCTAATTTAAAGACGCTGATACCACCTTCGTCACCTGCGTTGTTAATAGTAAAAATTAAATCGCCATCTTTTTGGAAATAAGTAGGGCCACCTACACTAATAATATTTTCAGCCTTGCCTAACTTAGCTCCATTATCTTCACCAGTAAAAGGCAATTCATAAATACCTTTAGAGGTCTTCTTAGTATAGCCACCGATTAAAACTTTCATATAATGCCTCCGATTTTTTAGAAAAAGTATTAACTGAGATAAGTATAGCATGGAAAATAATGAATCAGATTGTGACTTGTTCTCGTGAAAAGTGCTAGAGTAGGAAATATAAGGGAAAATAATAATTGTAAAAATGAGAAGGTGCGTATAGGATGGATGAAAATAAAATCCGTAAATTATATGCCCAGAATGAGGTTCAACAAGTTTTTACAAATTTGCAATCTTCTTCTGTATTATCGGACGAGGAAGCCGCTAAACGACTTAAAAAATATGGTACTAATACTATTAAAAAAGCCGCAGCTGAATCAGAATGGAAAACGTTTTTCAAAAACTTTTTTAGTATGATGGCAATTTTGCTTTGGATATCAGGGTTAATTGCAATAGTTTCCGGAACGTTAGAATTAGGAATTGCCATTTGATTCTGATCGTAAAAGAATGTCAACTGTTCATCGTTGGGATGATACGCATTATATTGTTATCACTAAAGGTTCTTATAGCGACACGATTAAGCAATGTGATCAAATCCAGGTTGATGGTAAAATTCGTCCGATGACTGAAGCAGATCGTCTTCGCGCTAAAAAGGCAAACGCTGATTATGCTTCTCGCGGATTGCGCAGTATGGCCCTCGCTTATAAAATAATCGATCATGGTGTCGATATTAATAAAATAAGTATTGCGTATGCGGAAAATCATTTAATCTTTGTGGGTTTAGCAACAATGAGCGATCCACCACGTCCAGAAATTTATGATGCAGTTAAACGTTGTCATCAGGCCAAAATTAGAATAATCATGGTAACTGGGGATTCAAAATTAACTGCTAAGTCAGTGGCTGTTCAAATTGGTTTAACTTCTGATCAAGCACGTGTAATTTCCGGTAATGAATTAGATCAAATGAGCGATGAAGAATTGCGTCATGCATTAAAAGATGAGGTAATCTTTGCCAGAGTTGCTCCAGAACAAAAATACCGCATTGTAAAGAATTGTCAGGCTAACGGTGAAGTTGTAGCTTCCACCGGTGATGGAGTTAATGATGCTCCGGCTTTAAAGCAAGCCGATATTGGAATTGCAATGGGAATGACTGGTACTGACGTGGCTAAAGATGCAGCCAATATGATTTTGACCGATGATAACTTCGCTTCGATTGTAGCTGCCATTGAAGAAGGACGTGCAGTTTATAGCAATATCCGCAAGTTCTTAACATATATTTTGACTTCTAATGTACCCGAAGCTATTCCGTCAGTGCTATTTCTTTTCTCGGCTGGATTAATTCCACTTCCTATGACAGTTATGCAAATTTTAACGGTTGATCTAGGTACCGATATGCTTCCAGCCTTAGGATTAGGTGCGGAAGCTGCCGATCCAGATATTATGAAGCAACCACCACGTAAAAGATCAGAACATTTATTGAACAAGGGTGTTATTATTAAAGCCTTTTGCTGGTATGGTCTTTTATCAAGTATTATTTCTACAGCTGCCTATTTCTTTGTGAACTATTAAAATGGTTGGCCTAACGTAGCTTTGGCTGCTAATGGCTCAATTTATATGCGAGCTACAACTATGGTTTTAGGTGCAATTGTCTTCACTCAGGTGGCAAATGTATTAAATTGTAGAACTAATACAGTTTCTGTTTTTAAAAAGGGATTATTTGAGAATAAAAATATTTGGTACGGCATTATTTTTGAAATCATTCTATTCGTTATTTTGACTATTACACCAGGCATTCAGCAGGTGTTCAATACAACTATCTTGACTGCTAGTGATTGGCTATTCCTATTCTTGTTACCAATTCCTTTAGTATTATTAGATGAACTAAGAAAATGGTTGATGTATCATCACAAAAATATCTAATAATTTGGGCTGCTTAAGTTTTTAAGCTGCTATTCTTATGCTAAAATTATTTTTAAGGAGATATAAGATTATGAAATGGATTTCAACTATTAAAAAAATTGGTAAAAAAGCTATCGATAATAAAGATGGCATGGTAATTTTGTTCGGCGAGGGTGCCAACAAAGACTTAGAAGATGTTTCAGTTATTCAAAAATTTAGTGATGAAACTCCAGTTAATGGCTTTGTCTTTAAAAAGGGCGATACGATTACTGTAGATGGTCAAACTTATGTAGCTAATTATGTAGGTCCAATGGTTGAAAGTAATATGAAGGCTTTGGGTCACGCTACTTTATTCTTTAACCGTCCAATTCCTAAAGCACCTTTAGCAAATGCGGTATATTTTGATCCAGATGTTGCTCAACCACTTCCAACCTTTAAAGTGGATGATGATATTGTTTACGAACACATTTAAATACTAGGACAGGTAGATGGATTATAAACAAAAAAGTAAAAAAGAAACCTTATTTAAAAAATGGTTTTTAGATAATCGGTTTAGTATTGTTTTATTAAACATCTTATTGTTCTTTTTAATTATCTGGATTTTTAAAAAAATTTCTTTTGTATTGAATCCTGCTTGGGTATTTTTTAGTGCGATTTTGCCGCCATTACTTTTAGCGGTTATTCAATATTATGTAATGAATCCAGTAGTAGATTGGTTTGAAAAGAAGTTTAAAGTACCTAGAGTTGCTACAATTCTTGTCTTGTTTCTGTTTGTTTTAATAGCTTTAATCTGGATTATCAATATCCTGGTTCCTATTGCCCAGAATCAGATTAATTCGCTGATTAAAAACTGGCCTCATATTTGGAACGATGCTGTTAATGCAACACAGAATGCTTTGCGTGATCCTCGTTTGCATGAGGTAAAAGGTAGCTTACAAGGCATGATAGACAATACGCAAAAAACTTTGTTTAAATCAGGGCAAAGTACTATCAACGCTACTTTAGGCAATATATCATCTGCGGTAAGTATCATTACAATGATTGTGATGACTCTGCTTACTGCACCGTTTATCTTATTCTTTATGCTCAAAGATGGGCATCAATTGCGTCCTTACATTACGAAATTTGCACCGGAGCATTGGCAACCTAGTTTTAGTCAGCTGTTGTATGATATCAACTATGCATTGGCTTCATATATTCGTGGTCAAATAACAGTTGCTTTTTGGGTAGGCGTCATGTTTGTAATTGGCTACATAATAATTGGCCTACCATATGGATTAGCTTTAGCTATCCTAGCCGGTTTTATGAATTTGATTCCATATTTTGGGACACCATTGGCTCTTATTCCGGTATTCGTAATTGCAATTATGACTTCAGGATCAATGTTAATTAAGGTTTTAGTGGTCTTTTTAATTGAACAAGCAATTGAAACTAGAATTTTAAGTCCTTTAGTTATGGGGAATAAAATGGAAATGCATCCCGTAACTACTATTTTACTTTTAATCGGTGCTAGTTCCGTTTGGGGACTATGGGGTGTAATTTTTGGTATTCCGATCTATGCAGTCTTGAAGATTATCGTGTCTCGCGTGTACAATTATTATCGAAGAGAATCTGAAATTTTTAGTGAAACAGATGCTGTTTCTTCGACCACGGGAGATGCAGATACAAAAGCAAATAATGCTAAATAAATTAAAGCGTGGTTTAAAAGCTGCGCTTTTTTAGTTTAAGGAGTTTTTGAAATGACAAATCACGTAGTTTTATATGAGCCGTTAATGCCAGCTAATACTGGTAATATTGCACGTACCTGTGCAGGTACCAATACAGTTTTAGATTTGATTGAACCTTTGGGTTTTCAAATTGATAATAAAAAAATGAAACGAGCAGGGCTCGATTATTGGGACAAAGTTGATGTACGTCGTCATGATGATCTGAATGCTTTTTTAAAGACTTTAGGGCCTAATGACGAAATGTATTTAATTTCTAAGTTTTCATCAAAGAATTATGTAGATGTAGATTACACCGACCCAAATAAAAATTATTATTTTGTTTTTGGTAAGGAAACTACAGGTTTACCTGAAACTTTTATGCGTGAATATTATGACAGAAATTTAAGAATTCCAATGTCAGATAATATTCGTTGCTATAATTTGTCGAATTCTGTAGCAATGGTCTTGCTTGAAGCATTGCGTCAACAAGGATTTCCAAATATGGAAACTGCACACCATTATGAAAATGATAAATTGAAGGATGATTATGATCGTCCAGAAAGATATGAACGTAATTTAGGAAGTGAAGAATAATGGATTTTGAGAGACAAACACCAGTAACTGTACAAGCATTTCACTATGATTTAGTTGATGAAGATACAGAACCAAAGAGCGATGTTAGAACTGGCATTCAAAAATTGGATGTAAGTCAAGATGATGAGCATTCAGAAGAAAATGGCAGCTATTATGATGTAGCTGTGTTCTATGATGTAGTTCCTGCACCAAGTGAATTTAGAGTAAGTGGAACTATTCATCAGGTTGTTCAATTAAAAGATTATCATGGTGATGGTTCTGATATCAGTAGCGCAGATTGGCAACTTTTAAGTCGACCATTGGTTGAATATATTGAGACTTTAACGTATGAAGTAACTCAAGTAACTTTTGACCAACCGGTTAACTTGAACTTTAAAGCCAATTTTTAATCACTAATTAGGGTGAGTACATGCCTGTAAAAAGGAAAAAAAGAAAGACAAAAAAGACATATTCTAAAAAGAAAACAACTAAAAAACAAAATTTAAATTGGAGTATTTTGGGGCTAGTATTTATTTTGCTAGCTGTTTTTGCCTTTGTTAGATTTGGTATTTTAGGTAAACAGATTGCTAATTTGATTCGCTTGTTTTTTGGTGATTCGTATCTATTAGCTGCTAGTTTATTAGCCCTTTTTGGGCTGGTAAATTTGATTTATAACCAGCCAGTTCATTTGTCAGTTAAACGTACAATTGGGCTTTCTTTAGCATTAATTGGTATTTTATTGATTCAAAGTAGCTTGTATTACGAGCATGAATTAGTAAATAGTAATTTCTTGAATTCATTCTGGCATGCGATGACTGCAGAATTTGGTCGTGCCGCTGTTACAGAAAGTGTTGGTGGCGGCCTGATTGGTTCGCTAGGTTATCAGATTTTCTATCCGCTATTAGGACAAATTGGGATCAAGATTTTTGCGTTCTTACTAATTCCTATTGGAATCTTGATGTTCTTTGATGTGAAATTCAGGACGATTATTGAAAAATTTCAATCCAGTAGTCAATTATTTATTCAAAAAAATAAAACCGCTGGTGTTAAGTTGAAGGACAAATATAGCGACGTATTGGAAAAAAGAAAACAAAAACGTGCTAATGACGATGATAAAAATATTTTCCCAGACGTTGCAGATTTTGATTCTGATGACAATGAGGAAGATACTAGTGTTAAACCTTCAAGTGAAGACGTGATGGTCGAACCAGATCCAGAGCCGGCTCCTGAGCCACAAATCCAAATTGCACCACAGCATGAAGAACCTGACAGCAAGGATTTACCTAAATCGCATTCTTTTGCTCAAGAAGATCAAAAATTGGTGCAAGAATTAGCCAATGTGGATCATGGTGAGTTAAAAACAGATACTATAGTTAACAAGTCATATAAAAAGCCTCCTTTGAGTTTATTAGATCCAATTAAATCAACTGATCAGAGTACAGACCGTGATTTAATTAAGAAAAATACTCAGGTTTTACAATCTACTTTTAAGAGTTTTGGTGTAAAGGTAATTATTAAAAAGGCCATTTTAGGCCCTACTATTACTCGGTATGAGGTTCAACCTGCCGTCGGTGTAAAAGTTAGTCGTATTGTTAATTTGGCTGACGATTTGGCTTTGGCACTTGCAGCCAAGGATATTAGAATTGAAGCTCCAATTCCAGGAAAACCTTTTATTGGTATTGAGGTGCCTAATCGGGCAACTTCAGTTGTATCTTTTAAAGATGTAATGGAACATCAAGATGCAAAGGCAAAAAAGGATCCAATGAATGTGCCATTAGGCAAAGACGTTACTGGAAGTACTATTTCCGCTAATTTGGCAAAAATGCCACACTTATTAATAGCTGGGTCTACTGGTTCTGGTAAGTCTGTTGCCATCAACACTATTTTGGCAAGTATTTTGATGAAAGCCAGACCAGAAGATGTAAAGCTAGTTTTAATTGATCCTAAAATGGTAGAACTTTCTGTTTATAACGGAGTACCACACTTGTTAATTCCGGTTGTAACAGATGCTAAATTGGCTTCTAATGCATTGCGCAAAGTAGTTAAAGAAATGGAACGCCGCTATAAGTTATTTGCGGCAGGTGGCGTTCGCAACATGGGCGAATATAATCAAAAAGTCGCTGAAAATAATCAGGATAAATCTAAGCCTGCAATGAAGCCATTGCCGTATATTTTAGTAGTGGTTGACGAACTTAGTGACCTGATGATGGTTGGTGGCCATGATGTTGAAGGAGCAATAGTTCGACTAGGACAAATGGCTCGAGCTGCCGGAATTCATATGATTTTAGCTACTCAGCGTCCAAGTGTAGATGTTATTACTGGTTTAATTAAAGCCAATGTTCCATCTCGTATTTCTTTTGCTGTATCTAGTGGTGTAGATTCTAGAACTATTTTGGACCAAACAGGAGCTGAAAAACTTCTAGGTCGTGGTGATATGCTTTATATGCCAATTGGTGCTTCAAAACCTGAACGTATTCAAGGTGCTTATATTGCGAGTGATGAAGTTGAACGTGTAATCGATTGGGTAAAGAAGCAACAAAAAGTTGACTATGATGAGACTATGATTCCTAAAAAGGGCGAAAGCTCATCGGCTTCTGATAATGGAAACGATGAACCGGAAGATGAATTTTATAATCAAGCTGTTGATTTGGTTCGTCGTCAGCAAACAGCAAGCGTATCTATGTTGCAGAGACGTTTTAGGATCGGTTATAATCGGGCTGCAAGAATCGTGGATGAGATGGAAGCTAAAGGAATTGTGGGACCTTCTGAAGGTTCAAAGCCACGTCAAGTATTAGTCCCACCAGTAAAGAATGAAGGTAATGGAAATAATGCTAATGACTAATATTACAATTAGGAAAAATAAGAAATTTACAACAGCCGCGTTGGGCTGTTTTTTGCGTTTACCGCTGACAAGTCACAATTTAGCTTTTGCAAGCTTGCTATCACGTTTGCAGTCAAACACCAGTATGTTATATCCACAAATTGCGGAGCAGACTCGAAGATTGGCCGATTTATATGATTTGCAATTGGATATTATGCCTCAGCTTTTTGGTAAAGAAATAATTTTGACTTATTATGCAAATTTTGTTGAACCAACTGAAGTACTGGATCCAGAGTATGTATGTCAAGAAATAATTCAAACTATTAGCGAAATTATTACTAAGCCAGATTGTACTCCGGAGATGTTGGCCTATGCGAAAAGACAACTAGAAGATGATTATCGCGAGTTAATGGAGCAGCCTGCCAATTATGCCATCGATCAATTCTTTAAATTATGGTACCGGGATCAGCCAGATTATGCTGAGAATTTTATGGGACCAATTGATGAAATACAAAATGCTACTGTAGATGAGGTAAATCGTTACATTGAGAGTCTGCGTGATGTCCCTGTAGCCGTAATTGGCATGGGACGTGACCACCAGTTAATGACTAAACTAGCTAAATTTTATTTTACCCAGGCTGGTATTATAAAGAATTTCCAAACCACTGGCTTAACTATTCCTGCTAACAAAAACTTAATTGAAAAAGTTGATGAACAAGGCAATGCGCAAGCACAATTGTTAATGGGCTTTGGTATTAATCATACAATTAATTATCAGGAACAAATTGTAGGCTTACTTTTAAGTCAATATTTAGCGGGAGACCAATCATCTAAGTTGTTTAGTAAAATTCGTGAAGAATTAGGTGCAGCTTATGCTGTCGAGGCTAGCTGTTTTGCTAATAATTCTCTGTTTTTAATTAATGCTGGATTGGATCCCGATCAAGTAGAATCTGCTAAGCGAGTGATATTAAATGAAATAGAGAATTTGGCTGCTGGCAATGTAGATGAAGAACTTTTTAAGAAAGCTCAAAAGGCCTTGTATAGAAATACTAAAATTGGTTTAGACAGTCAAAATTGGCAAATGGGTCAAGCCTTTCGAGGAGAATTATTTTCAGACTATTTAGATTTTGATCGAGAGACTGCTATTAAAAAGGTCACAACTCATCAATTAGTCAGTTTTGTTCAAAATTTATTCTTTAATGAAAGCTATATTTTAAAATGATTACACCAAAAATTATTAAAAGAGAATATAAATCTGGTTTTAAAGCCGAGATTATCCTGAAGCCCCATTTTTATCAACGCTTTTTTGGTATTATTATTGATTTCGGCAGTAGTGATCCCCAAAAAGTAGCGGGTTCTGCCCACTTTTTGGAACATAAATTATTTGCTAAAAAAGATGGAGATATTTCTTCACAATTTGAAGAAATTGGCGCAGATGTTAATGCATTTACCTCCTTCAATGAAACTATGTTTTATTGCAGCGGGATTGAACACACCCCCAAGATGATTGATCTGTTGTTTAGATTAGTAGGCGAGCCATATTTTACTAAACAAAATATTGCCAAAGAGGCTCCTATAATTGAGCAAGAATTGGCAATGTACCAGGATGATCCGATGTGGAAAGTAAACAATGCCATTATGACGAGCATGTTTGGTAATTCCAATTTAGGGACCGAAGTAGTTGGGACTAAAGAATCGATTAATCAGGTAACCAAGCAAAATTTGACTAAGGTTTATACTGAAAATTATGTGCCTACTAAAATGCAATTTGTTGCTTGTGGTGATTTTTCGGATAATCAAGTTCGAACCATTTTGCGTCAAGTAGGTAAATTGCAAACTAAGTATCTAGCTGATCGTAAAGATGTTTCGACTCCGGTTTCTCAACCAGTGGGTGAGCTTTCAGATCAAGTTTTGCAAGCTAAAGGAAATTCAAAAGCTTTTGGATTGGGTATTCGATTTAAAAACTTTAAGAAAGTATTATCTAGTTCTGATTTGACTCAAATTCTGCTAGAAATAATGTTAGAATCAAAATTAAGCGTGATGAGTCCTTGGTTTGAGAAAATGCGCAAGGAAAAGCTGTTGGCTAATCCTTTGCAAATTTCAGTTAACTATACTAGACAAGGCGATTTTGCTACTATTTTTGGAGTTAGTGCAGATAATCAAAGAATAATTGAGGAGATTAAACGCGTTTTAACCCAACCTATAGATCCTAATTCTGAGCAATATCGTTTTATTAAAGAGAATTTTGTTTTGCAGAAGAAAGAATGGCTGGCCCGTACTATTCGGACAATGAATAATCTTTCATATTTTGCAATTGAAATGATTGAAGAAAATCTTGACCATGAAGATTTTCAACTTAATTTATTAAAGTTGCAGACGATGGGCTTTGAAGAATTCGATCAAATTTGTCAAAAGCTGATGAAAGATAGCACTATTTGCTCGGCTTATTTAAACTCTGATAAGGAGGAGCAATAAATGAAGCGTGCAATTGTATTCGGTGCTACAGGTGGCATAGGACAAGCAATTTGTCGTGATTTGGCTGAAGATGGCTGGTCTCTTTATTTGCATTACAATTCCAAAAAGGAAGTTGCTGAAGAATTAGGTCAAAAGTTGTTTACTAAATATCCTGACCAGGATTTTATGCCGATTAAGTTAGATTTTGAAGTTGATGATGCACAATTAAGTGAATTTGTTCAAAATTTATTGCCGGTTAATGCAGCAGTTTTTGCTCAAGGGGTCACTAATTACGGCTTTCTAGGGGATGAAGATCTTGATAATATTACAAGATTAATAAAAATCAATCTGACTGTACCCATTAAATTAACTAAATTACTGGAGCCGCAGCTAATGAAACAAGGTTTTAGTCGAATCGTTTACTTAGGTTCGGTTTATGGAGGCTACGGTAGTGCTCTGGAATCGGTATATAGTGCCACTAAAGGTGGGTTAAGTCGTTTTGCGCAGGCTTATGCACGTGAAGTAGCATCAAATAATTTGACGGTTAATGTAATTGCACCAGGTGCTGTAAAGACTAATATGAACAGTATTTTTTCAGAAGATACTATTGAGGAAGTTCAAGAAGAGATTCCTGTTGGTCGTTGGGCTGATGGAAAAGATATTTCATATTGGATCAAAGTGTTGCTGAATGAACGAAGCAGTTACCTTACTGGTCAAACAATTTATGTTACTGGAGGCTGGCTTTTATAACTAAGAAGTTGTAAACGAAATTTTATGGTATACTCAATTTGTTAAATTTAATTTTGAAGAGGTTAATATGGCAGACATCGGAGAGAAATTAAGGAGTGCTAGAGAGGCAAAGGGACTTTCAATTGAAGATATCGAAAAAGCAACTAAGATTCAAAGTAGATATCTAACAGCAATTGAAAAGGATGAATTTGATAAGCTTCCTGGTGACTTTTATGTTAGGGCATTTATTCGACAATACGCTCAAGTAGTTGGATTAGATGGGAAAGAATTACTCAGTGACTATCATGAGGATGTTCCAGAAGCGGATCCTGATGAATATGTAGAGAATTCAATTGATAATAAGAGCGAAGAGGTTCGTGAAACTACAAATAACAAGAAGAATTTGTGGAAGAATTACTTGCCAAGAATCGCAATCGCATTAGGTGTAATTATCGTAATCTTAGTTGTATACGTATTGTATGCACGTATTTCATCAAGTGGTCAGCATCATGATACTGATAACAGCGGCGTAACTGTATCATCACAGAAGACATCATCGTCATCTTCTAAGAAGACTAAGCCAGTTGCTGTAAATACAGTTAAGATTAAAAAGATTAATGACAATGAATACCGTGTCCTTGGTCTTAAGAGAAATCGTCGTTTAGTTGTTAAGGCAGGTTCAACTCAAAATACTTCTGCGGGAGTACAAATTAATGGCAATGCAAATAGCTGGCAAGGAACTTTAATTGCTAAGCAAAAGCATACCCTTACTTTACCTTCAAACGCTGAACGAGTTGTAATTACCTTGGGTAATGATAATGGTAGTTCGATTAAGATCGGTGGCAAGAAGGTCCCATACGTACCTAATAATAGCTACAGAACAATTACTTTGTTAATTGGAAAGGCTAAGAAGACTACTACTCATCATACTGATGACAATACTAGTCAAAATGGAACGACTAGCGATAATAATACTAATAACAGTAATACTACTACTCAAAATCAAACTCAGAGCAGCTCTACTACTAGACACAACACTCAAACTAGTCACCAACAATCATCAGCTGCTCAAAGCAGTCAAACAAGACAAAGTAGTCAAACACAACAATCATCAGCTACTCAATCATCAACAACCACTACGCAAAATAACAATGCCGGTGGAAATGATAATGGTGGCAGCGGTGATGAAAATAATGGTAATTAAAGCTTAGGAGAAAATAAGAAGAATGAATTTACCTAATAAACTTACTGTTTTTAGAATCTTTTTGATTCCAGTATTTATGTTAATTATAATTTTCGGTGGGGATGCTCATACTGAAGCCGCTGGTTCAACTGTTGTTTGGAGCTGGGTAATTGCAGCTATTGTTTTTGCCGTAGCTTCAGCTACTGACTGGTTTGATGGTCATATTGCTCGTTCACGCAACATGGTTACCAACTTTGGTAAGTTTGCTGATCCTTTGGCAGACAAGATGTTGACTATGACTGCATTTATTTTCTTAGTTGAATTGAAGCTTGCTCCAGCTTGGGTTGTTGCAATCATCGTTTGTCGTGAATTAGCAGTTACTGGTTTGCGCTTGATTTTAGCTGAAAACAAGGGACAAGTTTTGGCAGCTAAAATGCCTGGTAAGATCAAGACTACTTGCCAAATGTTATCAATCATCTTCTTATTGATCGGTAACTTCTGGTACATCGGTACAATTTTACTTTACCTTGCATTGATCTTTACTATTTACTCAGGTTACGACTACTTCCACCAATCATGGGGCGTATTCAAAGGATCCATGTAAAATTAAAGATAAATTAAAAGAAGCATAGAATTGCTTCTTTTTTTATTTTCTCAAAAAAAAAATTACCTTTTTTTGCGTATTTAATAGTGTAGGCTAAATACTTTGAACATTAGTTTGTATATTGCTTGCAAAGTAGATAATGATCAAAGTATAATTATTGAGTACAAAAATTTAGGAGGAAAACATGCCCAAAGATGAAAAAAAGGCTGCTTTAGATGCAGCGCTCAAGAAAATTGAAAAGAACTTTGGTAAAGGTGCTGTTATGCGTATGGGTGAGAAGGCCGATACTCAAATTTCAACAGTTCCAACAGGTTCACTTGCTTTAGATGCTGCTATTGGTGTTGGTGGCTATCCTCGGGGACGTATTATTGAAGTATATGGACCTGAATCATCTGGTAAGACTACTGTTGCTCTTCATGCAGTAGCTGAAGTGCAAAAACGTGGTGGTACAGCTGCATATATTGATGCTGAAAACGCAATGGATCCAGCATACGCTGAAGCTTTAGGTGTAGACATTGATTCACTTATTTTGTCTCAACCTAATACTGGTGAAGAAGGACTACAAATTGCTGATACTTTAATTTCTAGTGGTGCTATTGATATTGTGGTTGTCGACTCTGTTGCTGCTTTAGTTCCACGTGCAGAAATTGAAGGCGAAATGGGGGATGCCCATGTTGGTCTTCAAGCTAGATTAATGAGTCAAGCTTTGCGTAAGTTATCAGGAACAATTTCCAAGACTAAGACTATTGCAATTTTCATTAATCAGATTCGTGAAAAAGTTGGGGTTATGTTCGGTAACCCTGAAACTACACCTGGTGGTCGTGCTCTTAAGTTTTATTCAACTATTCGACTTGAAGTAAGAAGAGCAGAACAGATTAAGCAATCTGGTGATGTAATTGGTAACCGCGTCAAGATTAAAGTTGTAAAGAACAAGGTTGCTCCACCATTTAAGGTAGCAGAAGTAGATATCATGTATGGTAAAGGTATTTCTCAAAGTGGAGAATTACTTGATATGGCTGCTGACAAGGATATCATTGATAAGGCTGGATCATGGTATTCATATAAGAGCGATCGTATCGGCCAAGGACGAGAAAATGCTAAGAAATATCTTGAAGATCATCCAGATATTTACCAAGATATTCAACAACAAGTTCGTCAGGCATATGGTATTGATGAGAAATCAGTAGCTGATCGTGAAGATCCTGAAAAAATAAAGGAAAAGCGTGAAAAGACTCAAGCAGAGAAGTCTGCTAAAGCTAAAAATACAACTGATGATAAATAAAAAATGATTTTTACCTTGGAATTATGTTCCAAGGTTTTTTCTTGTGGATTGACATGGACCAACAGGTTCTTTATCATAAAAGTTGTGTGAATAATTCTAAAAAAAGGCGATAGTAATCATGAATACAATTATTATGATTCCCGTCGCAACTGCCATTGTTTCAATTTTGGTGGGTACAGTGATTGGCTATGCTATTCGTAAACATTCTTGGGAACAAAAAGCTCAGAATGCACAAAATGATGCTGATCATATTTTAGCCGATGCTCGAGCACAAGTAGCTGCGGTAGAAGCAGAGGTTAATGCACAAAAGCAAGCAGCAGAAGCTGTTAAGCAAAGTGCTGAAAATACTAAGAAAGAAAAAATTCTTGAAGCTCAAGAACAAATTCGTGATTATAAGCAAAAGACTGAAGACAAGTTAAATTTAAAAAAGGATGATTTAGCTCGTCAAGAAAATCGTTTAAAGCAACGTGAAGATACTTTAGATCACAAAAATTCTTTGTTAGATGAAAGAGAAGCTGGACTCACTCAAAAGGAAGATCAATTAAAGCAGCAAGATACTAGCTTAAAGGCAAAATTAGCTGAAGCTGATGAATTAGTTGAAGCTAGACGGCAAAAGCTTTATGACGTAGCTAAGTTGGATAAAGAAGAAGCAAAAAAGATTGTGCTTAATAAATTATCTGATGAGCTTGTTAAAGAACGTGCCGAATTGATTAGAAATAGTAATGAAGAAGTTAAAGCGAAAGCTGATCATTATGCTAACCAAATTATAGTTGATGCAATTCAGAGTAGTGCAGCAGATACTGTAGCAGAAACTACCGTGTCTGTTGTTGATCTACCAAATGAAGAGATGAAGGGACGTATTATTGGACGTGAAGGTCGCAATATTCGTTCATTTGAAGCTTTAACTGGTATTGATTTAATTATTGATGATACACCAAAGGTTGTAACTTTGAGTGGCTTCGATCCAATTAGACGTGAAATTGCGAAGAGAGCAATGGAACGTTTGATTAAGGATGGGAGAATTCATCCAGCTAGAATTGAGGAAATGGTTGATAAAGCTCGTAAAGAAGTTAATGACGATATTTATGAAGCTGGTGAAAGTGCCTTAATGGAACTTGGAATTCACCGTATGAATCCAGAACTCGTTAAGACGCTTGGACGACTCAAGTATCGTACTTCATATGGGCAAAATGTCTTGTCACACTCAATTGAAGTTGGTAAATTAGCTGGTACTATGGCTGCCGAATTAGGTCTAGATGAAAAATTAGCAGTTCGCGCGGGATTATTACACGATATTGGTAAAGCCATCGATCATGATATTGAAGGTTCACACGTAGAAATTGGTGTAGAGTTGACCCGTAAATATCATGAATCCGATGTTGTAGTTAACGCGATTGCTGCACACCATGGTGATGTGCCTAAGTTATCGTTTATTGCTGAACTTGTAGTTGCAGCAGATACGATTTCTTCAGCTCGACCAGGTGCAAGAAGTGAGAGTCTAGAAAATTACATCAGGCGTTTGACCGAATTAGAAAAGATAGCTAAGAGCTATCAAGGTGTCAAGCAGGCTTATGCCATTCAAGCGGGACGTGAGGTTCGCGTGATGGTAGAACCTGATGAAATTTCAGATGATCGTACAGTTATTTTGGCACGGGATATTCGTAATCAGGTTGAAAAAGAACTTGATTATCCTGGTAATATTAAAATTACTGTTATCCGTGAAAAACGAGTTGTAGCGATCGCTAAATAAATTTAAAAAGGTTTGAAATTAAAAGTTTCAAACCTTTTTTGTTATTTGTGCAAAACCGACTCTACTTGTATAATTAGAACGAGTAAATAAGGAAAGTAGCCAAATATGTTTAAAATCATTGTTGAATTATTTTTATTGGTAATTATCTCGGCGGCTATTACGCCGTTTATTCGGCGTTTGGCTTTCGTATTGGGAGCTGTTGATAATCCTAATGCACGTAGGGTTAATAAGAAGCCAATGCCTACTATCGGGGGATTAGGAATTTTCGTTACTTTTAATATCGGTGCATTTGTACTGTTACGAGAGCAATTTCCTACCCATGAAATCTTTTCGATTTTATTAGCTTCAAGTGTAATTGTGTTGACGGGATTGATAGATGATATTCTTGAATTAAAGCCTAGACAAAAAATGTTCGGCATTTTTATTGCCTCATTGATCATTTATTTCTTGGCAGGTATTCGAATGAATGTCTTAAAAATTCCTTTTGTCACGCACGAAGTTAATATTGGTTGGTGGAGTTTTCCAATTACCATTTTTTGGATATTAGCTTTAACTAATGCAGTCAATTTGATTGATGGACTGGATGGGCTAGCAGATGGGGTATCAATGATTTCTCTAACGACCATGGGAATCGTAGGATATTTCTTTTTACACACGCATCAGCTATATGTGCCTATAGCTTGTTTTATGTTAGCCGCATGTTTATTAGGTTTTTTACCATATAATTTCCATCCAGCTAAGATCTTTTTAGGAGATACAGGTGCATTATATATTGGATTTATGATTGCGGTTCTTTCACTGAAAGGTTTAAAGAATGTAACTTTTATTTCTTTATTAGTACCGATCATAATTTTAGGTGTGCCAATCACCGATACGGTTTATGCCATGATTCGGAGAAAATTAAATAAAAAACCTATCTCAGAGGCGGATAAACACCACTTGCACCACCAATTGATGAGAATGGGATTAACTCATAGACAAACGGTTTTAACGATCTATGCATTGTCTTTGGTCTTTTCTTTCATCTCATTATTATTCTTGCTTTCTCCGGCTTGGGGAACATGGTTATTAATTCTGGGATTGTTGGTTGCACTTGAATATTTTGTGGAATCAATCGGCTTGTTGGGTGAAAAGTATCATCCATTAATGCATGTTATCCAGAAAATCATTAATCAAAAAAGCAAAACTGATCCTACAGTTGAAGTTTGGCATTTGGGCGACGAGAAGCCTGACCAATTAAAAAATAAAAAGAATACAAAATAAAGAGTTTGGTTATTAGCCAAACTCTTTATTGTTCATGATAATTATTTTGTTCAACTGGAAGTTCGTTGTAGCGTTTTTCACCATTAGTGAAACTGATTTGACCAGCCAAAAGGTTGGTCAAATCTTTTTTTGTTTGTTCTTGATCATCTATATCTAAAAAAATATGAATTTTGATATCTACACCGTATTCAGTATCAGCTATGAAGACTTTATTCGTCTTAAGGTAATGATCAACTTCATCAAACCGATTATAAGGCACGCTGAAAATAAGTTCTTGTTGCAGGACACGTTTAACCACGCCAATTTTTTCTACAGCGTTGGTTACGCTATTGGAATAAGCCCGAATTAAGCCACCTGCACCGAGCTTAATGCCACCGAAATATCTGGTTACAACGACAGTGATATTTTTTAAGTTCATTAATTGCAGCGCTTTTAATTCGGGGATGCCAGCTGTGCCTGAAGGTTCACCGTTATCACTTGCTTTTACTTGATCATCATTTAAACCGATAGTATAGGCAAATGTGTTGTGGGTAGCGTCACGATATTTCTTTGAAATTTCCTGGATGAATTCATTTGCTTCATCTGTAGTAGTGGTTCGTGCCATGTTAGCAATAAATTTACTCTTCTTGATTACTAGTTCGGCAGCGCCATTTTCTTTAATAGTTAAAAAATTTTCTTCTTTTGACAAAAAAATCGCCTCTTTTTGCGTAATAGATAATAGAGGTGAAAAATATGGAAGATTTAACTCTATTATCGGGTCGTCAATGGATTGTTAATCAAAAGGATTCTAGCACACTTGAAGATTGTAGCAAAGTTCCGGTAATTGAAAATGGGTTGTGCAACCGATGTGGCAGTAAAGTCGAATGTAAATTACCAAGTGGCAAATTATACTGCCGTGCTTGTATTGGTTTAGGAAGAGCAAATGAGGGAGATGTTTTGGTTCGCTGTCAAAATGCGAGCCAATTTTCAAAGTTACCGAATGGTGGAATGACTTGGAATGGGCAGCTGACTACGTTGCAACAAAAAAATTCAGATAATTTAGTTTTAAATTTTAAACAAAAGAAAAGCAGCTTAGTTCATGCAGTAACTGGTGCAGGAAAGACCGAGATGCTGTTTCAGCTAATTGCGGAGTGCATGAAGAATGGAAAACGTGCATGTATTGCCACACCCAGAATCGACGTGGTTAATGAACTATTTCCACGATTTGAAGCAGCTTTTGCGGAAATTGAGATTGGCAAATATCACGGGCGAGAATACCAAGAACCAAATTTGGATCAATTGACAATTTGTACTACGCATCAGTTATTGAAATTTTATGAAGCTTTTGATTTGTTAGTGATTGATGAAGTAGACTCGTTTCCTTATGTGGGAAATGATCAATTGCATTTTGCAGCTAAAAATGCCGTAAAAAAAGATGGAGTGCGCGTGTATTTAACAGCCACGCCGACAGAAGACTTATTAGAAGAGGTTAAGCAGGGAAAAATTGAAATCTTAAAGCTCAATCGGAGATTTCATGGTGGACTTTTACCGGTACCAAGGGAGAAATTATTTATTAAGCCGTTTTTAAATAAAAAAGGACAAATTCACGCTAATTTGCTTGCCGAAGTAAAAAAGGTAGTAAGAAGCGAGCATCCCTTGTTAATTTTTGTACCTCGAATTGAACAAATTCCGATCTATTTGGCAGCTTTAAAAAAGAAGTTGAAAGATAATAACGTGAAAATCGTTGGAGTGCATGCACAAGATTCTCAAAGAATAGAAAAAGTTGCGGCTTTTAGAGAGCGAAAGTATGACATTCTTTTGACTACTACGATTTTGGAACGTGGAGTAACTTTTAAAAATGTTTGGGTAATTATTGTTGCAGCCGATGATCCTATTTATACTGCCGCAAGTTTAGTGCAAATTGCGGGACGAGTGGGTAGAGCGAAAGAAGACAAAACAGGTTTAGTGCTATATTGCTATCATCGTTACACTAAAAATATTCGCAGCAGTATCAAGCAAATTAAGGGGATGAATAAATGAGACAATGTCTATTATGTGAGCAAGAATTTATTCCTCCAATTAAATTTGCCCAAATTTTCTCATTAAAAAATTTTAGGCAGCCTAAGATTTGCTTTCATTGTTTGAATCAATTTGAAAAATTGACGGGAAATCGTTGCTCAGTATGTTCGAAAATGATGGAGCAAGGGATTATTTGTAGTGATTGTAAAAAGTGGCAAAAGATATATCAAGGTGAAGTTTTGCATAATTCTGCATTATATCGGTATAATTCTGCTTTTCATGATTTGATGGTGGCGTATAAGCGAAGAGGAGATTATGTTTTACGGGAAGTATTGCAAGAATTAAGCTGGGACTATTTATCTAAAACGGAGTTTGATTATTATATTCCTGTGCCTACCTCACCTGGGCACCAGGTTAAGAGACAGTTCGATACAATTTCGGCTGTTTATGGAGATATTGTGTCCCTTACGCCGCTTTTAGCTAAAAAAGAAGGTAGTCATGCTCAAGGTGAGAAAAACAAAGAGGAGCGGCTAAAAACGCCCCAAAGCTTTTTTATTGATAAAACTATAAAAATAAAAGAAAATATACAGACAGGGAAAGTGTTGCTATTAGATGATATTTATACTACTGGACGGACGCTTTATCATGCACGAGATTGCTTAAAATCAAGGTTTCCAGGGATGCATATTGAAAGCTTTTCAATTTGTCGTTAGATTTGTTATGAAACGCTTTCATTTTTTGGTATAATATAAGTGTAAAGAAAAACCGCATAGCGGTGAAAGGAGAATCTTATATGTTAAAGTACAATGTTCGTGGAGAAAATATTGAAGTAACTGACGCTTTAAGAAGTTATGTTGAAAAACGGTTAAATAAATTAGAAAAATATTTTGAATTAAGTCAAGACGTGATCGCACACGTAAACTTAAGAGTTTACCGTGACCGCTCTGCTAAGGTCGAAGTTACTATTCCTTTACCATACTTAGTTTTGAGAGCAGAAGAAACCACGGACGATATGTATCGTAGCATTGACTTCGTTTCGGAGAAACTTGAACGTCAAATTAGAAAGTACAAGACTCGTGTAAACAGAAAGAGTCGTGAAAAAGGTTTACAAGATTTCTTTGTGGAACAACCTCAAGAAGAAAAGAAGCCTAGCGAATTTGATATCGTTCGTAACAAGCGTGTAAGCTTAAAGCCAATGGATCCAGAAGAAGCAATTTTACAAATGGACATGTTGGAACATGATTTCTTTGTATTTGAAGATGCTGAAACCAATGGTACTAGTGTTGTTTACCGCAGAAACGATGGTCGTTATGGTTTAATTGAAACTAACGAATAATTAAGGTAAAATAATTACTAGTGTCAAACCTCGCGTGAGATAAACGCGAGGTTTTTATTTGGAATATTTTAAATTTGTAAATAATCATGTTAAAATTAATCTGTATTTTTAGACTTTACGATATATAAGGACCGATTTAATGGTAAATATTTTAAAGAAATTATATAACGACGATAAAAGAGAACTTAAGAAATTCGAAAAATATGCCAACAAGGTAGAAGGCTATGCCGATGAAATGAGCAAGCTTACTGATGAGCAATTACAAGCTAAAACTCCTGAGTTCCGTGAACGACTCAAGAAGGGTGAAAGCTTAGATGATCTTTTGCCAGAAGCATTTGCTGTTGCTCGTGAAGGTGCTAAGCGTGTGCTTGGTCTTTATCCTTTCCACGTTCAGATTTTAGGTGGTATTGCACTTCACTATGGTAACATTGCCGAAATGATGACTGGTGAAGGTAAGACTTTGACAGCTACGATGCCTGTTTATTTGAATGCCCTTGAGGGGAAAGGCGTACACGTTGTTACTGTTAACGAATATCTTTCCAGCCGTGACGAAGAAGAAATGGGTCAACTTTATAAGTGGCTTGGTTTAACTGTGGGCTTGAACTTAAATTCAATGTCTCCAGATGAAAAGCGTGAAGCTTATAATTGTGATGTTACTTATTCAACTAACTCAGAATTAGGCTTTGACTATTTGCGTGACAACATGGTTGTTTATAAAGAGCAAATGGTACAACGTCCACTTAATTACGCCATCATCGACGAAGTTGACTCAATTTTGATTGATGAAGCTAGAACACCTTTGATTATTTCTGGTGAAGCTGAACAAGCAAATAGTGACTATATTCGTGCAGATCGCTTTGTTAAGACTTTATCTGAAGATAAGAGCGATGACGATGCAGATGATGACGAAGATCATGGCGATTATAAGATCGATTGGCCAACCAAGACCATTTCTCTTACTAGAACTGGGATTGAAAAGGCATGTAAGCACTTTGGTTTAAGAAACTTATATGATGTTGAAAACCAAAAGTTGGTTCACCACATCGATCAAGCTCTTCGTGCTAACTACATCATGCTTAAGGATATCGATTACGTTGTTCAAGACGGCGAAGTTTTAATCGTTGACTCATTCACTGGTCGTGTAATGGAAGGACGTCGTTACTCAGACGGTTTACACCAAGCAATTGAAGCTAAGGAAGGCGTTAAGATTCAAGAAGAATCAAAGACGCAAGCTACAATTACTTACCAGAATTTCTTCAGAATGTACAAGAAGTTATCTGGTATGACTGGTACTGCTAAGACTGAAGAAGAAGAATTTCGTGAAATCTACAATATGCAGGTAATCACAATTCCAACTAACCGTCCAATTGCTAGAAAAGATATGCCTGATATTTTGTATCCAACTTTGGATTCAAAATTCCATGCTGTAGTTGAAGAAATTAAGAAGCGCCATGCTAAAGGTCAACCTGTGCTAGTTGGTACTGTAGCCATCGAGAGTTCAGAAAGATTGAGTAATTTGCTTGATGAAGCAGGTATTCCACATGCTGTTTTAAACGCTAAGAATCACGCAAAAGAAGCTCAAATTATTATGAATGCCGGTCAACGTGGAGCTGTTACTATCGCTACTAACATGGCTGGTCGTGGTACTGATATTAAGCTTGGGCCTGGTGTTAAGGAACTTGGCGGTTTAGCCGTAATTGGTACTGAACGTCACGAATCACGTCGTATTGATAACCAGCTTCGTGGTCGTTCTGGTCGTCAGGGTGACCCAGGTTACACTCGTTTCTACTTATCACTTGAAGATGACTTGATGAAGCGTTTCGGTGGAGACCGTGTTAAAGACTTCTTGGATCGTTTATCAGACAATGATGATGATAAGGTAATTGAAAGTCGTTTAATCACTCGCCAAGTTGAATCAGCTCAAAAGCGTGTTGAAGGTAACAACTACGATACTCGTAAGCAAACTTTGCAATACGATGATGTTATGCGTATTCAGCGTGAAATTATTTACGGTGAAAGAATGCAAGTAATTAATGCTGATAAATCATTAAAGAATGTTTTAGTTCCGATGATTCACCGTACAATTGATAGTCAAGTTGATATGTTTACTCAAGGCGATAGAAGCGAATGGCGTCTTGATTCATTGCGCGACTTTATTTCTTCAAGTTTAACTTCTGAACAAGTTACAGATTCAATTGACTTTAAGACTATTAGTGTCGAGGACTTAAAGAAGAAGTTATACGACATTGTGGAAAAGAACTTTGAAGATAAGGAAAAGGCATTAGGCGATCCTAGTCAAATGCTTGAATTCGAAAAAGTTGTTATCTTACGTGTTGTTGATGATCGCTGGACTGATCACATTGATGCAATGGATCAATTGCGTCAATCAATTGGACTTCGTGGTTATGGACAACTTAATCCACTTGTTGAATATCAAGATTCTGGTTACAGAATGTTTGAAGAAATGATTTCAAATATTGAATTTGATGTAACTCGTTTGTTCATGAAGGCTGAAATTAGACAAAATCTTAGTCGTTAATAAAGAAAGAGGGGAGTTAACAGCTTCCCTTTTTTTGCAATTATTAGTAAAGGGAATTGAGTTTAAATGGAAATTAGTGAAATTCAAAGTGTGCTAGACGAATTAAAGAAACGCCTAGATCACTTTAGGGGGTCTCTTTGACTTAGATGCAATTGATGAAAGCATCGAAATAAATGAAGCAAAGATGGCTGAACCGGATTTTTGGAATGATCAAGAGAAAGCGCAAAAATTAATTAGTGACAATAATCTGTTAAAAGAAAAACGTGATTCGTTTTTGAAATTGCAACAGGGCTATGAAGATGAAACCACTGCGCTTGAACTTTTACGTGAAGAACCAGATCCAGATTTGCATCAAGAAGTAGAAACTGATTTAAAAAATCTGCAAGAAGCGTTTCATAATTATGAATTAGACTTATTGTTATCAGGTAAATACGATAGTCATAATGCACTCCTTGAAATCCACCCAGGTGCCGGTGGTACTGAAGCGATGGATTGGGGTCAAATGCTTTTTCGGATGTATCAAAGATATTGTGATGCAGCAGGTTTTAAGTTTGAGATTAATGATTATGAACCTGGTGAAGAAGCTGGACTTAAGAGCGTAAGCGTTAGAATAAGCGGCAAAAATGCTTATGGGATGCTCAAATCAGAAAATGGAGTTCACCGATTGGTTAGAATATCACCTTTTGATGCGGCCAAAAGACGGCACACTTCTTTTGCTTCAGTAGAAGTGATTCCTGAAATAGATGACAGTATTCAAATTGATATTGATCCTAAAGATTTACGAGTTGATGTTTATCGTTCTAGTGGTGCTGGTGGACAGCACATTAACAAAACTTCTAGTGCGGTAAGAATTACTCACTTGCCTACAGGCATTGTGACTACTTCTCAGGCTCAGCGTTCGCAGCTTCAAAACCGTGAAACTGCAATGAATGAATTGAGAGCAAAGCTTTTTCACTTAGAAGAGGAGAAGAAGCGGAAGCAAAAGCAGGCTTTAAAAGGTGATCAAAAAGAAATCGGTTGGGGATCTCAAATTAGATCTTACGTTTTCCATCCATATAACTTGGTTAAAGATTTACGCACAGGATATGAAACTGCAGATGTTAATGGCGTAATGGATGGAAAACTGCAGCCATTTATTTATTCATATTTGCAATGGCTTCTTAGTCAAGAAAATCCGGAGTAAATGAAAGATGAGTTTTTTAGGCATTGTAACGTTAGTTTTAATAGCGTTAATCATATTAAGTTTATTATTTGTCTTTTTTAAAGCATTTATTCTATTGTTGCCAGTCGCTTTAATTGCAATCGCAATTATTTGGTTGATTGGGTTTACGGGAAGAAAAAATAAGAATAATATGCCAAGTAGTGGTAATTACTATGATTGGTTTAAAAATGTTAATTCCACTCAGTCACAATCCCGTCCCCGCAAACAAGCTAAAAATGTGACTACAAAAGATATCGATAAATAGTTGGGAGGTAAAAAACTATGGCCGATGCAGTAAAATTAAGCAAATTAATTGAAGACAATAAAAGTATTCTTGAGGTGTATCAAGGACATGAATATATTAAAGATGATGAAATATATGTTTCTGATATTTATCGTCCAGGATTGGAGTTAACGGGATACTTTGATTTTTATCCTGCACAACGTATTCAATTATTGGGTCGTACTGAAATCTCATATGCTGCTAGATTAGACCACGATATTAGAATGCATGTATTTAATAAAATGGCTACTAAGGCTACACCATGCTTTTTGATATCACGTTCTTTACCTGTGCCTAAAGAATTAGCGGAAGCCGCAGAAGAAGCTCAGATTCCAATTTTGCGGACTGGAGAATCAACCACCTATATTTCAAGTATTTTGACTGAATATTTACGTGCGCGTTTAGCTAAAAGAACTAGTATTCACGGAGTTTTGGTTGAAATTAAAGGTATGGGTGTCCTGCTAACCGGCGCTTCTGGTGTTGGTAAATCTGAAACGGCTTTAGGTTTGGTTCAAAGAGGCCACCGTTTGATTGCGGATGACCGAGTAGATGCCTTCCAAAAAGATCACAACACTGTTGTAGGTGAAGCTCCGAAGATTTTGCGTCATTTGATGGAAATCAGAGGTATCGGGATCATTGATGTAATGAACTTATTTGGTGCCGGTGCTGTTAAGAGCAGAACTGAGATTCAATTGGTAATTAACTTGGTTAACTGGGATCCTAAGGCTAACTATGATCGTTTAGGCTTTGAAGAAAATACACGTACGCTTTGCAACGTCCCTATTCCACAGGTTAATATTCCAGTTAAGGTCGGACGTAACATTGAAAGTATTATTGAAGTAGCTGCGATGAACTTTAGAGCTAAGCAAATGGGTTACGATGCTGCACAAACTTTTGATAATAATTTGACCAGTTTAATTTCAGAACATTCAAAAGAGGATACGAACAAGGAACCACATCATAATGATTAATATGGTAATTAATCCAGTTGCATTTCAATTAGGAAATTTAAGCATAAAATGGTACGGTATTATTATGGCCGTAGCAATCGTACTTGCTGCGTGGATGTCCATTGAGGAAGGAAAGAAAAGACAAATAATCAGTGATGATTTTATTGATTTACTCTTATGGGCCGTGCCATTAGGCTATGTAGGTGCTAGAATATATTACGTAATTTTTGAATGGGGTTATTATTCTCAACATCCAGATCAAATTATTGCTATTTGGCATGGTGGAATTGCCATCTATGGCGGATTAATTGCAGGATTAATAGTACTCTTGATTTTTTGTTACAAAAGAATGTTGCCACCTTTTTTGATGCTAGATATTATTACACCTGGTGTAATGGCCGCTCAAATTTTAGGTCGGTGGGGTAATTTTGTAAATCAAGAGGCTCATGGTGGTCCAACTACCCTTCATTTTTTACAAAGTCTTCATTTGCCTGAGTTTATTATTCAGCAGATGAAAATAGGTGGGACATATTATCAACCTACTTTTCTTTATGAGTCTTTTTTTAATTTGATAGGATTAATTTTAATTCTGGCTCTGCGTCATCGAAAACATGTCTTTAAACAAGGAGAAGTTTTCATGACTTATCTTCTTTGGTATAGTGTAGTAAGATTCTTTGTCGAGGGTCTGAGAACGGATAGTTTGTATGCTTTTGGAATGATTCGTGTATCGCAGGCACTGAGCTTGGTTTTATTTATTGCAACAATTATTTTATGGATTTATCGTCGTAAAGTAGTTAAACCAAAGTGGTATTTGCAAGGCAGTGGGTTAAAATATCCATATACAAGAGATTAGTTTAGATAAAAATTTCAATATAGAAAGTTTGAGAGAAAAAATGACAAAGATTTCAGTTTTAGGTAATGGTTCATGGGGTTCAGTTTTAGGTTCAATGTTAGCCGATAACGGTAACGATGTGACTCTTTACGGTAACATTGATAGTGTTAACGAAGAAATTAATAAAACTCATACCAATAGTCACTACATGAAAGATTGGAAATTAAATGAAACTACTAAGGCTACTGGAGACCTTGAAGAAGCACTTGATGGTGCAGAATTAGTTTTATTTGTTTTACCAACTAAGGCAGTAAGAATTGTTGCTAAGAATGTACGTAAGGTATTGGACAAGACAGGTGCTAAGCCACTTTTAGTTACTGCAACTAAAGGTATTGAACCGGGTACTAAGAAGCTTATTTCAGAAATCTTGACTGAAGAAGTTTATCCAAATGATGAAGATAAGATCGTAGCTATTTCAGGTCCAAGTCATGCTGAAAATGTAGCTCAAAAAGATTTAACTGCTATTGCATGTGCTTCAACTGATGAAGAAAATGCTAAGAAAGTTCAAAAGATTTTCTCAAATGATTATGTTCGTTTCTACACAAATGATGATTTAGTTGGTGTAGAAGTTGGTGGTGCCGTTAAGAACGTTATCGCCATTGCAGCTGGTATTTTAGTAGGACAAGGCTACGGCGATGATGCTAAGGCAGCACTTATGACTAGAGGTTTAGCTGAAATTACTCGTTTAGGTGTTAACTACTTTGGTGCTAAGCCAATGACTTTTAGTGGTTTATCAGGTATTGGTGACTTGATCGTAACTTGTACTTCAGTTAACTCACGTAACTGGCGTGCCGGTAAACAAATCGGTGAAGGCAAGAGCTTAGATTACGTTCTTGAAAACATGGGTCAAGTTGTAGAAGGTGCAACTACTGTTAAAGCCGTTCATGAACTTAGCGAAGAAAAGAACATCGATATGCCAATTTGTGAAGCTATTTACCGTGTTCTTTACGAAAACACTGATGTAGCTGAAGAAATTAAGCAAATGATGGGCAGAGATCCTAAGCCAGAAATTCGCCTTTAATTTTTAATAAAATAAGGATAAAAAGACATGTTCAGATGAGCATGTCTTTTATTGTTAATAATATAGATCAGAAAAGACAGAGTCATTCCAGCTAAAAATGGAATAAAAAAATGACTTTTTAGTAGTTAAAGCGTTAAATTAATAAAGCAGAAGTTTTATAATTGTTACTAGATAATAAAAAGTTAAAGACAGCTTTAAAATCCGATACGTATTTATTTTGATGAATAGAGGAAAATATGAAAGCAAAAGAAGTTTTTGAAGAATGGCAAAATGCTAATAATTTACCTGATTATTTAAAGGATCAATTAGATACTTTAGGTAAAGATGAAAAATGGATTGAAGATGCCTTTGGTCAAGATATCAATTTTGGAACTGCCGGAATGAGAGGTCGTCTTGAACCCGGAACTAATAGAATCAATCTTTTTACAGTTGGCAGAGTTACTGAAGGCTTAGCAAGATTGATTGATGAAAATGGTGAAGAAGCTAAAAAGCGCGGTGTAGCTATCTCATTTGATTCAAGATATCACTCAAGAGAATTTGCGGAACATGCAGCATGTATTTTAGGTGCACACGGGATTCACGTATATTTGTTTGATGATTTAAGACCAACACCTGAACTTTCATATGCTGTTCGTCATTTGCATACTTTTGCAGGTATTAATATCACTGCTTCTCACAATGCTAAGCAATATAATGGTTACAAGGTTTATGGTGAAGATGGTGCACAAATGGCACCAGAAAACGCAGATCGTTTATTTGCATATGCTCAAAAAGTAACTGACATTTTTAGTGTAAAGGCAGCACCTGTCCAAGAATTACGGGCAAATGGTACTTTGCAATTAATCGGTGAAGATGTTGATGAAGACTATTTGAATGAATTAAAGCAAGTAACTGTTGATCCTGAAATGGTTAAAGCAAATGCTGATAAGTTAAAGATTATTTACACACCACTTCATGGTACAGGTAAGATGCTTTATGATCGTGCCTTTAGACAAGGTGGCTTTGACAATGTAATTCCAGTTCCTAGTCAATCAATCATTGACCCAGAATTTCCAACTACAATTAAGCCTAACCCGGAATATCGTGATGTCTTCAAGCCTGGATTTAAATTAGCTGATGAAGTTAATGCTAACGTAATCATTGCTACTGATCCAGATGCTGATAGAATGGGTGCAGCTGTTAGAAAATCTGATGGCGACTTCCAAGTTTTGACTGGTAACCAAATTGCTACTTTGATGGCTTACTACTTGCTTGTTCATATGAAAGAAAGTGGCAAGTTGACTAGCGATTATGAAATCGTTACTTCAGTTGTTTCAAGTGCTTTACCATTTAAGATTGCAGAAGATTTTGGCATTAAGACTAAACACGTTTTGACTGGCTTCAAGTATATCGGTGAAGAAGTTGACCGCATGAAGAAGGCTGGCGATGCTAAGTTCCTCATGGGCTTTGAAGAAAGTTATGGTTACTTATTCAAACCATTTGCTAGAGACAAGGATGCTATGCAAGGTGCATTGATGTTTGCCGAAGTTGCTAGTTACTATGCTTCTAAGGGCATGACTGTTTTTGATGGCTTGCAAGAAATCTGGAAGAAGTACGGTGTAGCTTATGAAATTACCAAGGCTATCGAAATGCCAGGTATCGGCGGTCAAAAGAAGATGGCAGCCCTCATGAGCAAGTTGCGTGATGAACATTTAAGCGAAATCAATGGTGTCAAAGTTAACAAGATTCAAGACTTCTTGAAGAAAGAAACTATTGAAAATGGTAATGTTACACCACTTGAAGAATTCCCAGAATCAAACGTATTGAAGTACTTCTTAGATGATGAAACTTGGGTTGCTCTTCGTCCATCAGGTACTGAACCAGTTATCAAGGCTTATGTTGGTGTAAATAAGAAGGATATCGCAACTGCAGAAAAGGCTGCACAAGGCTACCAAGCAGCTTTAGCTGAACTTCTTAAATAAAATGGGCATATTTCGTGCGAAAACACGTTCGTGGTAGTAAAATATAAATACTAATTAGAAAGTTGGACAATTTGGTCCAACTTTTTTCATGAGGAGTTTTTGACCATGATTAAACGACAAAAAGATCGCAAATTTGAATTAGTATCTAAATTTAAACCTGCTGGAGACCAGGAGCAGGCTATTGATAAATTAACTGCCGGCTTTAAAAAAGGCTATAAAGAACAAATTTTGGAGGGTGCAACTGGTACTGGTAAGACTTTTACTATGGCCAATATTATTGCTAACTTGAATAAGCCCACTTTGGTAATTACGCATAATAAAACTTTAGTAGGTCAACTTTATGGCGAGTTTAAAAGTTTCTTTCCTCATAATGCAGTTGAGTATTTTGTTTCTTACTACGATTATTATCAGCCAGAAGCTTATGTTCCTCAATCCGATACTTATATCGAAAAGGATTCAGCTATCAATGATGAAATCGATCAGTTGCGACACGCCACTACTTCAGCTTTAATGGAGCGTAACGATGTTATTGTCGTAGCTTCTGTATCGTCAATTTATGGTTTAGGTGATCCTAAAGAATATGCCCGTAGCGTTTTGATGATTCATGAAGGTCAAGAATATGATCGTAATGTATTATTGCGTGATTTGGTAAACTTGCAATATGACCGCAACGATATCGATTTTCAACGGGGACGTTTCCGTGTTCGCGGCGATGTGGTAGAAATTTTCCCAGCTGGTAATTCGAATCATGCTTATCGTATCGAATTTTTCGGGGATGAAATAGATCGCATTGTTGAAATTGACTCTTTGACTGGAGAAGTAATTGGTGAAAGAGAAAGTATCTCTTTATTCCCAGCTACGCACTTTATGACTAATGATGAACAATTGCGGCGCGCGCTTAAAGAGATTTCTAAAGAAATGAAAATTCAGGTAAAGAAGTTTGAAGGCGAAGGCAAGCTACTTGAAGCCGAGAGAATTAAGCAACGTACTACATATGATATGGAAATGATGAGTGAAGTTGGCTATACCAACGGAATTGAAAATTATTCTCGTCACATGGAAGGGAGAAAAGCTGGAGAACCGCCTTATACTTTGCTAGATTTCTTCCCTGATGATTTCTTGATTTTAATTGATGAATCGCATGCGACTATGCCCGAAATTCGTGCGATGTATAATGGTGACCGCAATCGTAAGCAGACGTTGATTGATTATGGTTTCCGTTTACCATCAGCGCTTGATAACCGTCCACTTAAGTTATCTGAATTTGAAAAGCATGTTCATCAAATACTGTATGTTTCTGCTACGCCAGGTGATTATGAATTAGAGCGAACTGATCATAAGGTTGAACAAATTATTCGACCAACAGGCTTACTAGACCCGAAGATTGAAGTAAGGCCGATTGAAGGGCAGATCGATGATCTAGTTGGCGAAATTAATAAACGAATTGATCGCAATGAACGAGTCTTTGTTACTACTTTGACCAAAAAGATGGCAGAGGATTTGACAGATTACTTAAAGGATCTGGGAATCAAAGTGCAATATTTGCACTCTGACATTAAGACACTTGAGCGAATGAAAATCTTGCGTGATTTACGTTTAGGTAAATTTGATGTGTTAATCGGAATTAACTTGTTACGTGAAGGTATTGATGTGCCAGAAGTTTCACTGGTAGCTATCTTGGATGCAGATAAAGAAGGCTTTTTGCGTGCGTATCGTCCGCTAGTTCAAACAATGGGTCGTGCGGCTCGTAATGCAAATGGTGAAGTAATTATGTATGCCGATACGATTACTGATTCTATGAGAGCCGCAATCAATGCCACTAAGAGACGGCGTAAGATTCAAGAAGAGTTTAATAAAGAACATGGAATTACACCTAAGACAATTATCAAGCCTGTTCAAGATGTAATTTCTATTACGAAGCCATCAAGTGATGATAAAGATAAAAAGTCTGATAGTTTTGCCGATTTGAACTTCGATGAATTGACTGCTAGTCAAAAGAAGACGATGATTAAGAATTTGCAAGAGCAGATGAAGGAAGCCGCTAAAAAGTTGGACTTTGAAGAGGCAGCAAACTTACGGGATGCTATTATCGATTTACAAAAGTCATCTAGAAAACCAAAGACAAAAAAGGGGAAAGCTTTTAATGGTAAATGATAAGATCGTTATTCGTGGTGCACGAGAACATAATTTAAAGGATATTGATATAACTATTCCTAAAAACCAATTAGTAGTAGTTACTGGTCTATCAGGTTCTGGAAAGAGTTCTTTAGCTTTTGATACCTTGTATGCAGAGGGTAGAAGACGCTATGTACAATCACTTTCTAGTTACGCTAGACAATTCTTGGGCCAGATGGATAAACCAGATGTTGATTCAATCGATGGGTTGAATCCCGCTATTTCAATTGATCAAAAAACCACATCACATAATCCACGTTCAACTGTCGGAACAGTAACCGAAATCAATGATTATTTACGTCTTTTATGGGCTCGTGTAGGTCATCCAATTTGTCCGAATGATGGAACTTTGATTGAACGACAATCGGTTGATCAAATGGTAGACCGAATCATGTCTTTACCCGAAAGAACTAAAATCCAATTGTTAGCTCCCGTTGTTCGTGCTAAACGCGGTGAACACAAGGAAGTTTTTAAACGAGTACAACGTGCTGGATATGTTCGTGTTATTGTTGATCGTGAGATGCACGAAATTGGAGAAGAGTTTAATTTAGCTAAAAATAAGCGACATAATATTGATATTGTTGTGGATCGTTTAATCGTGAAAGATAGTATTAAATCTCGTTTGTTTGACTCAATTGAATCAGCTCTTCGTTTATCTGATGGCTACATGAATGTTGATGTTATTGGCGGGGAGATGCTTAACTTCTCTGAATATTATGCTTGCCCTAAGTGTGGTTTTACAGTGGGCGAAATGGAGCCAAGACTATTTTCATTTAATGCGCCATTTGGTGCTTGTCCTGATTGTGATGGATTAGGGATGAATTTAGCCGTTGATGAAGATTTGGTTGTACCTGATAAGACCAAAACTTTGGCAGAAGGTGCGTTAGCTCCATGGAAGACGTCTAATTATTACACTGAAATGTTAGAACAAGCTTGTGCAGCACTTGATATTCCAATGGACAAGCCTTTTAATAAATTAACTAAAAAGCAAAGAGAAACGATTCTTCACGGTTCAACTAAGCCAGTGAAATTTCATGTTACAGGGGATTTTGGCGTTAATGACACAACCCAGCCTTTTGAAGGGGTAATGGATAATGTTGAAAGACGCTATAAACATCCAATGTCCAAATTTATGCGCGATGTGATGGGCAAGTATATGACAGAGCTGACTTGTTCAACTTGTCACGGTAAGCGATTAAATGAAAAAGCTTTGGCTGTAAAGGTAATGGACAAGGATATCGCTGAAGCTTCTGAACTTTCAATCAATAAATCCTTAGATTTCTTTAAGAGCGTCAAATTAAGTGAACAAGAAACTGTAATTGCTAAACCAATTTTGAAAGAAGTGTGTGATCGTCTTTCATTCTTAGACAGCGTTGGATTAGATTATTTGACCCTTTCTCGTTCTGCTAATACTTTATCTGGTGGGGAAGCTCAACGTATTCGTTTGGCTACCCAGATTGGTTCTAACCTATCAGGAGTTATGTATGTTTTAGATGAACCTTCAATTGGACTTCATCAACGTGATAATGATCGTTTGATTGCTTCACTTAAGAGAATGCGTGATTTAGGCAATTCTTTGATTGTGGTTGAACACGATGATGAGACTATGCGCCAAGCCGATTATCTGATTGATATGGGACCAGGCGCCGGCGTTTACGGCGGTAAGGTAATGTCTCAAGGTACACCAGAAGAAGTGGAGAAAAATCCTAAGTCTTTGACTGGTCAATATTTGTCGGGAAAAAAGTTTGTTCCTGTGCCATTAAAACGCCGCAAGGGTAATGGTAAGAAGATCACTATTACCGGTGCACAAGAAAACAATTTAAAGAATATTAACGTTGATTTTCCTTTAGGAAAATTTGTCGTAGTGAGTGGTGTTTCTGGTTCAGGTAAGTCAACTTTAGTTAATATGATTTTAAAGCGAGCATTAGCGCAAAAGTTAAATCATAATTCAACTAAGCCAGGTAAATATAAGTCAATTCGTGGCTATAAAAATATTGAAAAAATCATCGATATTGATCAAAGTCCTATTGGACGTACCCCACGTAGTAATCCGGCTACTTATACTAGCGTTTTCGATGATATTCGTACGCTTTTTGCTCAAACAAATGAAGCTAAAATGAGAGGTTATACTAAGGCTCGTTTTTCATTTAATGTTAAAGGCGGCCGCTGTGAAGCATGTCATGGTGACGGAATTGTTAAGATCGAAATGAATTTCTTGCCAGATGTGTATGTCCCATGTGAAGTTTGTCATGGCAGTCGTTATAATTCAGAAACCTTGGAAGTAACTTATCGTGAAAAGAATATTGCTCAAGTGCTTGATATGACAATTAATGAAGCATGCAAGTTCTTTGAAAATATTCCTAAAATTGCACGTAAATTGCAGACTATTGTTGATGTAGGTTTAGGCTATGTTAAATTAGGTCAATCTGCTACAACTTTATCAGGTGGGGAAGCCCAGAGAATGAAGTTGGCTGCAGAATTGCAGAAATTATCAACTGGTAAGAATTTCTATATTTTGGATGAGCCAACGACAGGTCTGCATACCGATGATATTAAACGCTTGCTTGAAGTTTTGCAGCGTTTAGTTGATGAAGGAAACACTGTTCTAGTAATTGAACATAATTTAGATGTGATTAAAAACGCTGACTGGATTATTGATTTAGGACCTGAAGGCGGTGAAGGTGGCGGTAACGTTGTTGCTACAGGAACGCCTGAAGAAATAGCGGAGGTGAAAGAAAGCTATACTGGTCAATATTTAAAGCCGGTTTTAAAGCGTGATACTAAGTTAACTAGGGATGCGGAAAATAAAAAGTAATGCGTAAGTGTTTTTATCCTCGAATAAGTGTAAAATAGGCACCAAGGAGGACGAATAATGGACATTTTTTCAAGTTCTAGAGATAATCGTGGCTTCGATTGGGGCGCATTTATCGCTGGTGTATTAATGGTTGTTGTTGCTTTTTTGCTTCTTAGACATCCAGCCAAGGGATTGCATGCATTTGTATTAATCTTTGGTATTTTGTCAATTTTGCAAGGTTTAGTATGGCTTGCTGGTTATTCACGTTTTCGTGCTTTCTTTGCACGTAGTTGGGTAGCACTTATTTCAGGTATTTTAGATATCATTGTGGGTATTTTGTTCTTATGCTCATATGATATTGGTGGATTGACCATTGCATATTTATTTGCAATTTGGTTCTTTGTCGACTCAGCTGTCGGAATTGCCTTTTCATGGCACTTGCGTGACTTTTCAACAGGATACTTTATCTTTAACTTAGTTTTGAACATTCTAAGTTTAGTTATTGCTATTTTCTTGATCTTTAACCCACTTTTTGCAGCTTTGAGTTTAGTATGGTTAGTTGCATTTTGGTTGTTAGTATTTGGTATCAATGAAATAGTCGTTGCATTTATGCACCGTTAATAATTATGAAAAAGAGGCTGCGATGGTCTCTTTTTTTTTGCACTATAATGGAACACCCGGTATGATATAATTTACAGAAGGAGGGCTAACAATGGCTGATGATAAGAAACAATTATTAATTGTTACAGGAATGAGTGGGGCAGGCAAAACTGTTGTGGCTCATGATTTAGAAGATATGGGTTACTTCGTAGTTGATAACTTGCCACCAACATTATTGGGAAGCTTTTGGGATTTAATTAATAATTCAAATGATTTCCATAAGGTAGCAGTAGTAATTGATTTACGTGTTAAAACTTTTTATACAGATTTATTAGATGAGGTAAATTCACTCGAAGATAATGGCACCGTTCAAGCTACTATTCTCTTTTTAGATGCTTCAGATGATGTGTTAGTAGCACGTTACAAGGAAACTAGACGGCTTCCACCACTAGCTAATAATGGTAAGGGACGTTTGTTAGATGGCATTCAAGAAGAACGTCGTATTTTGATGCCAATCAAAAATCGTTCAAATTACATCATTAATACGTCTAATTTATCTACTAAAGATTTAAAACAGAAGTTAATTAATACTTTCAGTGACCGTAAGCGTCAGCCATTTTCAATTGAAGTAATGTCATTCGGTTTTAAATATGGCATGCCAATTGATGCGGATATTGTAATGGATGTGCGTTTTCTGTCTAATCCATTCTATATTCCGGAGTTGCGTCCATTCACAGGATTAGATAAGCGTGTCTTTGATTATGTAATGAATAAAGAAGAGACACAGGTTTTCTATCAAAAATTATTGGATTTATTAGAAACCGCTATTCCTGGTTATATTAAAGAAGGAAAAGAAAAATTGACAATTGCAATTGGTTGTACTGGTGGTCAACATCGTAGTGTATCAATTGCACAACAACTTGCTCGTGACTTATCCAAAAAATATCCAGTTGATATAACTCACCGTGAGGTAAGTCGCTACATTAGAAAGTAGGTATATCGCGATGTCATATGGAGAAACGCGAATTGTGCGCGTAATTAAAGGCAGACGTCCGCGGGTGGTAGTTATCGGTGGTGGTACTGGGTTACCAGTTATTCTAAATGCATTGAAAGATCAAAATGCGGAAATTACTGCCATTGTTACGGTATCCGATGATGGTGGCTCATCTGGTTCTATCAGAAATTTTATTAACGTTGTTCCACCGGGTGATATTAGAAATGTGTTAGTTTCTTTAAGTGATTTGCCACAAGAAGAAAAAGACATTTTTCAATATCGGTTTGATTCATCTGATGCATTCTTCTCAGGCCACGCTATTGGTAACTTGATCATTGCAGCTTTGAATGAAATGCATGGGAATATTTTTGATGCTGTTCAATCTTTATCTAAAATGATGAAGGTCGACGGCCACGTCTTTCCAGCATCTAACGAACCTTTAACGTTAAACGCAGAGTTTATTGATGGTACCACGGAAGCCGGGGAAACGGAGATTACCTCAAAAGATAAAAGAATCAAACGTGTTTGGGTAACAGATACTAATTCGAATGCCACACCTAAAGCAGTTTTACCTGTTTTAGCTTCGATAATGCAGGCAGATGCAGTTGTCTTAGGTCCAGGTAGTTTATTTACTTCTATTTTACCTAATTTGATGATTTCTAATTTAGGTGAAGCGGTTCGAGAAACCCCGGCCGAAGTAGTTTATATTTGTAATATCATGACTCAACGTGGAGAAACTGATCACTTTAGCGATGCAGAGCACGTGGAGGTAATTAATCGTCACTTAGGTGGAAACTATATCAATACAGCTTTAGTTAACGGAGCTAAAATTGATATGAGTAAATTCCACCCAGAGGATTATGATGCATATCTTGAACCTGTTAAGAATGACTTTAATGGTTTGAGAGCGCAAAATTGTCGTGTTATTACCGATGATTTTATTGATCAACGACACGGGTTGGTCTTTCATGATGGAGAAAAAGTAGCAAAGGAAATAATGAATTTGGCATTTGAGGCAATGTCACGTAAAAGAATGAAGGAAAATAATGGCTAGTTATGCTAGTGAAGTCAAAAAGGAGCTAACTTCGCTTGAGGTGCATCCAGAGCATGCTAAAGCAGAGTTAGCTGCTTTTTTGCGAATGAATGGGGTTTTAAATCTTCATGATCATCAATTTAGTCTAGATATCACTACAGAAAATCCCGCTATTGCACGAAGAATTTTTAAACTGATTAAAGTTGCATATGGAATTGAACCATTATTGATTGTTTCTCGTAAGATGAAATTAAAAAAGAATAATCAGTATCTAGTTCGACTTAATCGTGACGTGCAAGAAATATTGGAAAACTTAAATATTTGGGATCCTGCTCGAGGATTAGTTACCAGAATTCCACAGAGAATTATGAAGTCACGGGAAGGTGCAATGTCTTATCTTAGAGGTGCTTTTTTAGCTGGCGGTAGCGTTAATAATCCTGAGACTAGTAGATATCATTTAGAAATTTATTCAACTTATGAAGATCATAATGAAGATTTAGCTAAGTTGATGAATGAGTATTTTTATTTGAATGCTAAGATGACGAAACGTCGTCGAGGTTACATTGTCTACCTTAAAGAAGCAGCTAAAATCGGAGATTTTTTGCATGTAGTTGGAGCATTAAATGCTATGCTAAATTTTGAAGATTTACGAATCATGCGAGACATGCGTAATTCGGTTAATCGTTTGGTTAATTGTGATACAGCTAATATGAAAAAGACGGCTTCCGCTTCTGCAAAACAGGTAGAAGATATTCAGTTGATTCAAAAAGAAAAAGGAATCGACAGCTTACCAGAAAAGTTACAGATTTTAGCACGTTTTAGATTAGCTCATCCAGAATTAACTTTAAAAGAAGTAGCGGATCAAATTCCGGATGGACCTATTTCAAAATCTGGTGTTAATCATCGATTCAAAAAGTTACATGAATTGGCTGAAAATTTGAGAGATTAAAAAAAGAGGATTTGCACACGCAAATCCTCTTTTGATTATAATTTATGATTACTTCTTCTTATTAACCATAATTTCATCGATTAAACCGTATTCCTTAGCTTCTTCAGCAGTTAAGTAATTATCACGTTCGGTATCCTTTTGAATCTTTTCCAAAGGTTGACCAGTAGTTTCGTGTAAGATTTCGTTAATCTTCTTGCGACTCTTTAAAATTTCGTTAGCTGCAATTTGAATATCAGTTTGTTGACCTTGTGCTCCACCTAAAGGTTGGTGAATAAGTACAGTAGAGTTAGGTAATGCGAAACGCTTACCCTTAGTACCACTAGTCAAAAGGATGGAAGCCATTGAAGCAGCCATACCAATTGCAATAGTAGAAACATCCGACTTGATAAAGTTCATGGTGTCCATAATTGCAAGACCAGAAGTAATTACACCACCTGGTGAATTAATGTAAAGTGAAATATCCTTAGTGTTATCTTGTGCATCAAGGAAAAGCAATTGAGCAATAATTGAGTTAGCCATTTGGTCGTTAATTTCGCCACTCAACATAATAATTCTATCTTTTAATAAGCGTGAGTAAATGTCATAAGCACGTTCACCACGAGCAGTTTGTTCAATAACTGTAGGTACTAGCATATATTTGCCTCCTAAATTTATTTCGTATTAATTAGCACTCTTTTAAGTACTGTGCTAATTAAATCACTTCGTAATAAAAGTGTCAAATAAAGAGATTTACTTGTATTCAAATTGTATTTTTGAGAATATTGTTTATATATTATAATAACTATGTAAAATACTGTTGTAATATTGTAGGAGGACAAGCTTGAAATATACAAATAAGATTTTAACTGCCACATCAGCTGTTGCACTTAGTGTTGGTTTATTAATGGGTTATTCAAATCCTGTTTTTGCCGCTAATTCTAAGTCAACTACTAAAACAGACAAAGCTAAAGATAGTTCAACTGCTAAAAAGGAGCCAGTTCAAACCAGTACTTCTTACGATTTGATGGTTAAAGTAGGTAGTAATAAACATTACAATGTTTATAAGAGCATTAAGAATGGTAAGCCTGTTAAGAAGTTAGCAGATGCCAGTGACTATCAATATGCTCATATTCAATCTGATCAACGAATTAAAACTCACAACGGTACCTACTGGCGCATTTATGTTAATGGCCGTAAAGTAGGATATGTTAACCAAAACTGGTTTACTAGAAACACTATTGCTGTTCCTAAGACTGTAAGTTTAGTAAGAAATAGTCATTCTGATTTTGCTCCAGAAGATGCAGTTAGTTATGTAACTAACTATATGGGAACCGTTATTCCTACCCAAGATATTACAATTTCTGAAGATGCAATTGATTGTTCTGAACCAGGTACTTACAAGGTTAAGTATAGTTATGGTAGTGCTAAAGCTACTGTAAAAGTTACTGTAAGAAAGAGTACTAAAGAAGGCGTTGCTGATGCAGATAGTGTTTCAGCACAACCATTTAGTGGTGACCTAAAATCTTGGAAGACTTACTATGGTAGTTCATCTAACTACGTAACTAAGACTGACTTTGCTCCAGATAAAGCAAAGCACAGTTACACTACTGATAATGGTAATATGACCTTTAAGACTCGTTTCTTCCAACCAGTTTTACTTAGTGTTGCTAGAGACATTAAAGACGACGATTACATTAACCGTGTAGGTCATATTCCAGAAGGTATTGCTATGTCAGACGGCTGGCTTTACACTAGTTTACTCAGCAGTACTAAAATTTCTAATGGTCACATCATTGCTTATAATTTAAACCATTTGACTAATGCTTTTAATGGTCAATACTTGCTTGATATGTCTCAAAAGAAGTTCAATTCTTACGTTAAAAATATTAAGGTAAGTCCATATATTCCAATTGGTCACGGTCAAGCTATGGGCGCAACTGATAAGTATATTTATGTAGTTAACTATGATAATAAGACATCATATAAGAGCAATAGATCAGAAGAATTGCTTCAAATCCGTAAGAGTGATATGTGCATTAATAAGATTTGGACATTCAAATGCTGGAATGGTAGCGACTCAGAAGGCCGTTACTTCCACGATGGTGTTATTGTAAGTGATCACAAGATGTACACAACTCTTTACAACAAGCAAAAGAACCAAACTGAATACTGGGAATTCAACCGTAAAGGTGATAACTGGTACCCAACTATGGTAGGTGCAACTAAGACTGGTATTGTTTCAAATACTTATACTCAAGGTTTCACATACGATGCTAAGAATGACAACTTCTATCTTGCATTTAACGATGTAATTGCTAAAATTGCTCGTAATGGTGAAGTCAAGGATACTTATCAATTCCACACTGGTCGTGAAATTGAAGGTATCGCTGTTTCAAACAACAGACTTTACATGAATTTAGCTCAACGTGCTGAATTACTTGAAAGTACAGAAAAGTTGACCAAATAATTTATTTCATTAAAAAAGGCAATGAACGTTTAGGTTCATTGCCTTTTTTGTATATCTATTTCTCAGCGTCTAAATATTTTTGTAGGACCCTGAAGACACCATTTTCAGTATTGGCAGGTGCGATATATTTAGCATGTTCTTTAACACTTGGCATCCCGTTAGCCATAGCATAAGAGTATTTTGCAAAATCAAGCATAGCAATATCGTTGCCGCCATCACCAAATGCGATTAGATCATCACCAGTTAAGTTTAATTTGGCTAATAAATGCTTTAAACCGGCGCCTTTATTGATACCATAAACATTAGTATCAATAGCAGTATTAGCAGATCCAAATGCAGAAATTTTTTGTTCATGCTTTTCATTGAATTCTTTTTCAATTTCTGGCGCCTTAGAATTGTCTAAACTAAAAGTGATTTGCAAGATATCCTTGTTGGGTAAATCTGACCAATGATCAACAACTGCACTTTTGCCAGCGAAGTATGCTAAGAAGTCACGCTCAGTTTTAGGAATAGCTTTGTGGAAGTAGGCTACATCGGTTTCGAAGACCATAGGAGCTACTTTACCATATTTGTCACTGACTTCTTTAAGTAGACTAAGAGCAGTTTCACGTTTTAGCGGATAAGAAGCAACTGTTTCACCGTTAACAACTAGCATAGAACCATTGAGAGAAACAAAATCCATGCGTTCAGCAAAATCACCGAAGTCTTGCTTTAATCTAGTGTATGGCCGACCAGAAGCTACGATAAAATGAACGTTTCTTTTTTCTAATTCCGTAAGTATTTGATCAAATTGTTCATGATTAAATTGCTTACGATCATCTAAGAATGTCCCATCCATGTCAACTGCAACAGCTTTAAAAGGTAATGTCATATTTTTCCACCTCATTTTTAATCTAAATGAAATTAAAAAATAAAAAAAGACCGCTGTCAACGGTCTTTTTTGTTATATCTATATCTAATTGGCCTTTGCTTCTTGATATTTTTTAATACCAGGAAGAATCAATCCCAATGCGATTAAGATGATTGGTGTTAAGATATTGAGCATTAATGTAAATGGATCTGGTGAATAAATACCAAAAATACAACATGCTGCAGTAACTAAGAAACACCAAATACCTGCGGTATAAGCTAATCCCTGAGATTTAGTCATTTGATAAGTGGTTTCAAATGATTTTTGATGCTTTCTTAAAGCAATATAAGCTGCAAATACCCAAAGGTAACGAAGTGGCATGGTAGTTGAGTTTAACTTAACTAATTGAGCCATTACAGCTTGTGCGTTAGGAACAAATGCTTGGATAGCAATTAAACCACCTGATAAAACAACGATCATCCAAATACCATTGATATAAGCACCATGCTTGTTAAGCTTGAATAAACCTTTAGGAATAAATTCTTTTGCTTCTTTACTTCCCAAAAGCATTCTAAGCGGTGCGTCAATACTAATTACTAAGGTGGAGAATTGACCAATTACATTGCACCATGAGTAGATGTACATGAATAATCCACCAACATGGTAGTATTCGCCTAGTTTTTGGAAGGCCATGTAGGCACCATTTGAAATATATTCATTCAAATTAGCATTAACGACCTTCGGATCAAACATCAATGCCATGGCAAAGGTACCTAAAATTGCTGATACCATAACCATGATTGCTAATGCCATCATTGCCTTAGGGAAATTCTTGGAAGGATCTTTTACCTTATTAACATAAGGCGAAATCTTTTCACAGCCACCAACGGCAAATACTAAGATTGAAAGAGAAGTAAAGTATTTAACGTTGAAAGTTGGCATTAAATTCTTCCAATTAAGATCAATGTGGTAAAATCCTGCTCCTGGATTAATAGCCGGAGCGGCAAACATCATGATGATAAACAAAATTGACATGATGAACATTGAAGAACCTGCGATAGTTGCTAAGCCCTTTAATACAGGAATACCACGACTTGCTACCCAGCAGAAGAATAAAAATACAACTAATGTTGCAAATTGTGTCCAAGCAGTAGGTAATCCGTCGTACCATCTGGTGTTACCAAAGATGCCCCAAGCCATAGCTCTTAAGCCACCGGTACCTTTACTAGAAATATATACGACGTGGCAAGCCCAATAAGTCCAACCTGCATAATATGCCCATTTTGCACCCATTGTGGCATTTACCCAAGATGATACCCCACCTTCGGTATTTTTGAATGTAGCACCTAGTTCACCAACCATCAGTGCATAGGGAACAAAGTAGAGAAGGAACATGACTACCCAACTGAAGATGACCTTTGTTCCATCAAAGTAGACGTACCCATTAACAACGTTACCAAATCCCCAAACAGTGGAGAACGCCATCATTGCCAGAGTAGTCCACATCATCTTTTTGGGATTGTTTTGTGATTCGACCATAAAAACACTCCTAATATAAATTGTGAACCCTTTCATTATATAACAATGCCATTAGTATGTTCTTATATTAATTTTTTTTTAATAATATAAGAACATTTTTGATGAATTGGTGCTAGGATATGAGTATATGTTGTTTTTTTAAGGAGGAAGAATGAATGAGAAACAATAAAAAGCTAATTTTAGCTGGTTTGTTGATTGCTGGAAGTTTATTAACTATTAATGGTCAAGCAAACACTGTTCAAGCTAAAAGCTACGGCAAGGCTGTTACTAAAATTGCAGGTAATGGTAATTATGCAATTTATCACAATGTTTCAAGCAAGGGACCAAGCGGCAAGTTTACTTCAACTAAGTATTTTAAACATGGTCAAATTCAATCAAAGGAATCTAGATCAACCAGAAAAGGTACTTTCTGGAAGATTATTGTTGATGGTCGCAATGTTGGTTGGGTAAGTGAAAAATTCTTTGCACGTAACCAAATCTCTGTTGCTAATGAGGTAAGCTTAGTTAAAAATAGTGATTACAGCTTCCCTACTAGAGATGCGATTAACTACGCTACAGATGCACATGGTACTGCAATTAATCCTAATAAGGTTCATGTTTCTAGAAAGTATGTAAGTACTAATCCAGACAAAGTAACCTATAGTTATGGTAAAGCAAAGGCAGAAGTTAATATTGACGTTCATGATGGTGATATGGCTTCTCCAAGTGTTACTCCGAAGAAGGGCTTTAAGACTACTTCTACTTGGAATGGTGGCTCAAAGGGCTCATCTAGAAACTGGAATCGTGCACATGGATACCGTTCAGAAACTACTAGCAACACCATTAAGAGCAATGGCTTAACTCTTAGAACTCGTTTGTTCCAACCTAGATTTTTGAGTTTAGGTTATGGTCAAGCTGGGGATGCAATGGGCCAAGTTGGTGTAATTCCTGAAGGTATGACAGTTAACGGCGGTATTTTCACTACTTCATTATTTACAAGCAGCAATAGTCAATATGGACACTTAGTTTCATATAACTTGAATGCATTAAAGAGCAAGTATGCTGCACAAAATCTTACTACTATGAAGTGGAGCACTTTTAAGTCATACGCTAAAAACATTAAAGTAAGTCCATATATTAAATTGGGTCACGGTCAATCATTAGGTTCTTCATCAAGTTACATCTACGTATTGGCTAATGACAATAAATACAATAATGGTCCTGCTTCAGAAGAAATCTTACAAATTCGCAAGAGCGATATGAAGATTAACAAGATTTGGACATTTAGAATTTCAGATAATCGTTACATTCACAACGCTACTTTTGTAGGCGACGATACTATGTACGCTTTATTCCACAATGGTGGTCATAACTGCTATGAATACTGGAAGTTAACTAGAGATGGTGATACTTGGAATGCTACTGAAGTTGGTGCAACTGAAGGTAGATTTATTTCTAATTCACCAGTTCAAGGCTTTGCTTATGGCGACGGTCACTTCTTCATTGGCTTTAATGACAACATCTTTAAGGTAAGTGAAAATGGCTCTGCACAAAAGCATTACCGTTTCAACACTAAACGTGAAATTGAAGGTATGTCAGCAACTGGTTCAAGATTGTATGTACAATTTGCACAACGTGCTGAATTGACTTCAGGTAAGTTTTAATAGTAAATGAAAAAGCTAGAGCAATTGCTCTAGCCTTTTTTGTATGGGTCCCCTGGGAGTCGAACCCAGATTTTAAGAACCGGAATCTTACGTGCGATCCATTACACTAAGGACCCAAACTACGCAGCCTCTAGTATAACAGAAAAAGAATATAAATAGAAATGATTTTGTGAGCCTTACAATTTTTTTAAAATAGCCGATCTTTTTCTTGAATTACGAAAAATACATTGTTATACTAACAGTGTCGATTGGGAAATGTATGAATTTGAAATAGTTGTACGTTTCTCTTATATTTTTAAGTATTCTGGGACAGCAATCGACACAGATGTGGTCATTAAGCGTCCCAGGGAAAGGAGGGAACGATGAATTCGGACTTTTCTTTGCTCGAAGCGCTCGTTCCCGACGTCTTAAAGATTCTTCGACAAAGGTATCTTGTCCTTGAGCAGATAGCACTGCATGCGCCGATTGGGCGTAGAAGTGTAGCTCAACATTTAGGGCTTTCAGAAAGAAACATTAGAACCGAAACTGAATATTTGAGTCAATTAGGTTTGATTGAAACTAAAAGTTTTGGAATGTTTTTAACTGAAAAGGGCGAGAAAACATTACAAGATGCGGGGCCATTGATTGACCGTCTCTTTAATGCGGGTGAAACAGAATTAGCACTGGCTAAGAAATTAGGGATTGAAAGAACCTTGATTGTACCAGGTAATGCTGATTTGCAAGATCGCGTTTATGAAGAGATGGGAGAAGAGTTAAGTTCAGCTTTAAATTTACTCTTGCCATTAGGTCATTCAATAGTTACAATTCTAGGTGGAGCGGCTTTAGCAAAATCTGCTAAGTATTTATCTCCTAGTTTAGGGAATAACCGCCAGTTAGAATTTGTTCCTGGTCGAGGAGCCTTGGGCGAAAATGTAGAAACGCAAAGTAATACAATCGTCCAAGAAATGGCGGCTAAAACTTCGGGTACGTATAAGACATTGTATTTACCTGAACAGGTTTCAGCTGCAGCGTATAAATCTTTGATACGTGAATCCTCGATTGCGGATGTTCTGCAAGATATTTCACAAAGCGATGCAGTGATCCATGGTATTGGGTTAGCCCAAGAAATGGCGCAGCGTAGAGGGTATAATTCAATTAGACTTTCGGAGCTTCGTGAAAAGAAGGCCGTCACCGAATGTTTCGGGTGTTTCTTCGATGAAAAAGGCAAGGTTGTCGACCGTATCACCCAGGTTGGATTACAGTTTGAGAACCTATATAAAATACCCCACATATTTGCTTTTGCATGTGGTGCAAGAAAAGCCAAAGCAATAAAAGCATATATGCCCAATGCACCTCATCAAACCTGGTTAATTACTGATGAGGGTGCCTCAAATATGATTTTAAAGGGGAAATAAAATCCCGTTTAAAATAAATTGTTGTTTATAGTTCTTAAAGGAGGACTTTTAGGTTATGACAGTTAAAATTGGTATTAACGGTTTCGGCCGTATCGGTCGTTTAGCATTCCGTCGTATTATGGACTTAGGCGAAAAGAGTAAGGACATCGAAGTTGTTGCTATCAACGACTTGACTACTCCATCAATGCTTGCTTACTTACTTAAGTACGACACTACTCATGGTACTTTCAACCACGAAGTTTCATCAACTGAAGATGCTATCGTAGTTGACGGTAAGAAGTACCACGTATACGCTGAACCACAAGCACAAAACATTCCTTGGGTTAAGAACGATGGTGTTGACTTTGTTCTTGAATGTACTGGTTTCTACACTAGCAAGGCTAAGTCACAAGCTCACCTTGACGCAGGTGCTAAGCGTGTATTGATCTCAGCTCCAGCTGGTAACGACTTGAAGACTATCGTTTACTCAGTAAACGAAAACACTTTGACTGCTGACGACAAGATTGTTTCAGCTGCTTCATGTACTACTAACTCACTTGCACCAATGGCTAACGCTTTGGACAAGGAATTCGGTATCGAAGTTGCTACTATGACTACTATCCACGCATACACTGGTACTCAAATGACTTTGGATGGTCCTGCTCGTAGTGGTAAGGAACAAGACGCTCGTGCTGCTGCTGAAAACATCATTCCTCATACTACTGGTTCAGCTAAGGCTATCGGTTTGGTATTGCCTAACTTGAACGGTAAGATGAACGGTCACGCACAACGTGTTCCAGTTCCAGATGGTTCAGAAACTGAATTAGTATCAATCTTGAGCAAGAAGGTTACTGCTGACGAAGTTAACGAAGCTATGAAGAAGTACGAAAGCCCATCATTTGCTTACAATGGTGACCACATTGTTTCAAGCGATGTTTTGAACATGACTGCTGGTTCAATCTTTGACCCAACTCAAACTATGGTAACTACTGCAGGTGACAAGCAATTAGTTAAGACTGTTGCTTGGTACGACAACGAATACTCATTCACTTGCCAAATGGTTCGTACTTTATTACACTTTGCTACTCTTTAATCATTAATTTAAATTAACTGATTATAGTTAAGTGGTAATTGAGAAGGCGGAGGGAGATTCTTCCTTCCGCCTTTTTTTGAAGGAAAAATATCAAAATAATCGGAGGATTATAATGGCTAAATTAATCGTTGACGATCTTGATGTTAAAGGCAAAAAGGTTTTAGTACGTGTAGACTTCAATGTTCCAATTAAGGACGGCGTTATCGGTGATGACAACCGTATCGTTGCTGCACTTCCAACTATCAAGTACATCATTGAACACGGTGGTAAGGCTATTTTGCTTAGTCACTTGGGCCGTATTAAGTCAGATGCTGACAAGAAGGAATTATCATTAAAGCCAGTTGCTGAACGTTTAAGTGAACTTCTTAAGAAGCCTGTAACTTTTGTACCATCAAACGAAGGTAAAGAAGTTGAAGATGCTATCAACAACATGAAAGATGGCGACGTTGTTGTTCTTGAAAATACTAGATTCCAAGATATCGACAATGACTTTGGTAAGCGTGAATCAGGTAACGATCCTAAGCTTGGCGAATACTGGGCAAGCCTTGGTGACATGTTTGTAAACGACGCATTTGGTACTGCTCACAGAAGTCACGCATCAAACGTTGGTATCGCTACTGCAATGAAGGAAAACGGCAAGCCTGCAGCTGCCGGTTACTTACTTGAAAAGGAAATCAAGTACTTAGGTGACGCTGTTGATAACCCTGTACACCCATTCGTAACTATCTTGGGTGGTGCTAAGGTTTCAGACAAGATTGGTGTTATTAACAACTTGATTCCTAAGTCAGACCACATCTTAATCGGTGGTGGTATGGCTTACACCTTCTTAGCAGCTCAAGGCCACAAGATCGGTAAATCATTATTTGAAGCTGATAAGGTAGACCTTGCTAAGGAATTGCTTGAAAAGGCTGGCGACAAGATCGTTCTTCCAGTTGACAACGTAGCTGCAACTGAATTCTCAAACGATGCTTCACGTGAAGTTGTTGGTGATGACATTCCTGACAACATGATGGGTCTTGACATTGGTCCTAAGACTATTGCTAAGTTCAAGGACATCTTAAAGGATGCTAAGACTGTTGTTTGGAACGGACCAATGGGTGCTTTCGAAATGCCTAACTTCGCAGAAGGTACTTTGGAAGTTGGTCGTGCATTAGCAGATCTTACTGACGCAACCACTATTATCGGTGGTGGTGACTCAACTGCTGCTGCTAAGCAATTGGGTATTGCACCTAAGATCAGCCACATTTCAACTGGTGGTGGTGCTTCACTTAACTACCTTGAAGGTAAAGTATTGCCAGGTATCGCTTGCGTACAAGACAAGTAATTTAAGTTAAGGAGATAATAGACTAATGAGCCGTACACCAATTATTGCTGGTAACTGGAAGTTACACATGAATCCAGAACAAACTACTGAATTCGTTGACGCTGTTAAGGACAAGTTGCCAGATCCAAGTAAGGTAGAATCACTTATTTGTGCACCTGCAGTTGACCTTGATGCTTTAAGAAAAGCAGCTAAAGGTTCAAACTTACACATCGGTGCTGAAAACTGTTACTTTGAAGACGAAGGTGCTTACACCGGTGAAACTTCACCTAAGGTCTTGAAAGAAATGGGTATGGACTACGTAATTATTGGTCACTCAGAACGTCGTGGTTACTTCCACGAAACTGATGAAGACATTAACAAGAAGGCTAAGGCAATCTTTGCTAATGGCTTGAAGCCAATCATTTGCTGTGGTGAATCACTTGAAACCCGTGAAGCAAACAAGCAAGAAGACTGGGTTGTTGGTCAAATTAAGGCTGCTTTAGATGGTCTTACTGCTGAACAAGTTTCAAACCTTGTTATTGCTTATGAACCAATCTGGGCTATTGGTACTGGTAAGACTGCTTCATCAGACCAAGCTGAAGAAATGTGCAAGACTATCCGTGAAACTGTTAAGGACTTGTACAACGAAGAAACTGCAGAAAACGTTCGTATTCAATACGGTGGTTCTGTAAAGCCAGCTAACGTTAAGGAATTAATGTCAAAGCCTGACATTGATGGTGGCTTAGTTGGTGGTGCTTCACTTAAGCCTGAATCATACTTAGAATTGGTAAACTACCAAGACTAATCTGATTATTAAAAAAGGAACTTCTTAATTAAGGAGTTCTTTTTTATTATGCATTTGATAACAGACAATAGAGCCTAAAACTTTTATTAAATGCCCAAATGTAAAGGAATACATTAAGAAATAATAACATTTAACCCCTTGTATTTTTTACCTAAAAAAGTATAATAAGTAATGGAGGTTGAAATATTACAGAGTAAACCTTCATTATTCAGTCTCTGTCTAATAATTCCTTATTACTTAATAAATACAAACTTTATGGCAGAAGATACATCTATATCTATATCACTTTCTAGAAAGTGTCTGGGAAAAAACTAACTCTCAGATACAAAAAGACGATCAACCTAACTCTTAATTTGAGTTGCTTGACCGTCTTTTTCTTTTCGCTTAAACAAAATTGGTCCTTTGACCACCTTCTGTTCCAATATTTGCTTAAATTCATCATCATGAAGGCTATTCCCACATCGGTTTCAACCTTCTTTTTGCCTCTTAAATGAGTTCGACGCATGCCAAAAACATTCTTCAAATGTCCAAAAATCGGCTCCACATCATACTTTCTCATTCTGTAGATGTGACTGCCTTCAGGACTTTGGAGAACTGCTTTGACTTTTTCTTTTAAGTATTGCCAGTTAGGATTATAGCGACCCTGACCAGTCGTTTTATCTTTACCCCGACTATAATATTTGAAGCTAAATCTAACGCCGTTTTGATCAAGGTAGTAATCGTCTTGTTCATCATAGAACCAGTTAGCTAGCTTAGATGGATCGTTTTTGTACTTTCTGGTTTGTTCCTTTTCATACATGGTATAAGGGATATAGTACTGCTTAAAGTCAGTCGGATTAGGATACAAGGCGAAATCAACTACATACTGATCCGTCGTAGCGACTTGAATATTATAGCCTGGCTTAAGCTGACCATTTCTCATGTGATCTTCTTTCATATGCATGAAAGTCGCGTCGTGGTCGGTCTTGGAATAGCTATTGCGCCCAGCAAAGATTGCTTTTGCCTCTTCGTATTTCTTCATTCTAGGAACATAGTCTTTTCTGAGTTTATGAAGCAGCTTCTTAAGACCGCGCCTTCTTGCTTTTCTAGGCGATCCACCAGGAATGGCTTTAGGCTCTCGGGCAATCTCTTCAGTCAGCTTTTCAATTTCAGCTTCCGTTTCTTGCGCTAGCTCTGCCAATCCTTGACTGGTCTGGACTTGCTCTTTTGCCATTGCTTTGACGACTTCTTTGGCAATCAGTTCATCATATAGTTCAACTGCCTTGCGCCAAACGAAAGTATAGAGATTGGCATCAGCTTCAATTTTGGTGCCATCAATAAAGATAGCTCCTTCATAGACCTTCCTGCTCTAATAGGTTCGTAAAGTAAAGGAAGCTTTTCTAATCAATTCGTTGGCGTAGTCGCTCGATCTAAAATTATTGATAGTATGGTATGAGATCTTTTGATGCTCTGCCAGTACCATCATCGGCAGATTTTCTTCTAGCATCAGCGCAATTTTTCTGCCTGAGAATACTCTGCGAGAATAGGCAAAGAGCAAGATCTTGAGCATCATGGCTGGGTGATAGGCAGAACGTCCGGTTTTGGCAGTATCGCCAAACAAGACGTCTTCTGGAATCGAATCGACGAACCAGCTAATGGCGTTAGCTAAGTGATTATTAGGTATAGCAAAGTCTAAATTAAGTGTTAAAGCCGTTTGGCCTGTGATATAATTCTTGTACATGATAGTTTCCACCTTCTTATTTTTATATTGTGGTGATTTAATAATATCAAGGCAGAAACTAAAAGTATAGAAAAAGAACGATGAAATCGAATAGGAAATCATCGTTCTTTTTTTATGTCTTAGGAATTAGTTTTTTCCCAGACACTTTTTCTGATTAATTAGGATTAATTTCTAATTTTTTTGCTATTGGTGGAAATGTAGGTAATTTTAATGGGGTTACGTGCCATTGGGTAAATAATACTGAAGTAAGTAAAATAAATGGAATATCTTCTGGCTTGGTGATATTGCATGTTAGGACAACCCCATGTTCTGCAACGATTGTCTTGACGTTAGCAATACTTTTAAAGCCCGATCTAAAAGTATAGGTCCCTCGTTTAATACTTCCCGTAACGATATATTTTAGTTGAGTCAGATAAAATATATTAGTATTAGGCGTATTAAGCTTTTTGACACTAACTAGAGAGTGATCTACTACGTCAATAGTAAAGGATGCAATCAGTCCAGTACCATCAGTAAATAAGCGTCCAATTTCGTTTCTGTTAGTGTCATATAAATATAAAGTATGATTTGGGTTATCGAGATTTCCTTGAATAATAAATTCAATTTTTCCTTTAGGATTGATCACAGGAATTTGACCATAATCTTTTTCTTGATTAAGTTCCAGCCAAAACAACATACTTTGTCACCTCTGATCTTGTTTATTTTCCTTTATAAATTGATTTAAGATATAAGCTACACCGTCTTCGTTATTAGTTTTAGTAGTGATTTGTGCTAACTTTTTTATTGCTGGAATGGCATTACCCATGGCTACTCCTGTTCCAGCTTCACGAATCATGCTTTCATCATTTAAATTATCTCCGATAGCCGCAATTTCGTCACGTTTAATATTTTTTAGTTTAGCGTAATCAAGAAGGGCGATCCCTTTTTGTGCTTGGTGAGCATTGATTTCAATATTAGATGATGAACTAGAAGTAACAACTAAATCCTCAATTTTTGCCACTTCTTTTTTAACATTATCAAAGGCTTCATGACCACGTGAATCAAATGCAATGATTTTCATTACTTCAACATCAGGATCATGTAATAGGTCCTCAAAATGGTCAACTTGTTTCATGTTCATGATAGTCTTATTTCCGGCAGAGATTGCGACTGCTTGTTTAAAATCAAGTAAAGGATTTAGATCGACCATTAAATGCGCTACATTAGAAATACGCTGGTTAAGGTCTTCAGTATAAACTTGATCAGCAGTGATGATTTCAAAATAAAATCCTGCCTGATGTAATAATTCAACAAGTTTTAAAGCCTTAGAAGTTGGGATTTTATGTTTGACCATTAATTTGCCGTCTTCATCGAAAACTAGGGCTCCATTTAAATTGATAAAACCAGTATGTAAACCAGCATCTTTTAGAACTGCGCGAGATTCACGTGGAGCTCGACCGGTAGCAATTAAAAATTCAATACCGTTATTTTGTGCATTTTTCACAGCTTGAATATTTGCTTCAGAAACGGACATATTAGAATTAAATAATGTACCATCAAGATCGCAAGCCACCAATTTGATCATAAAATTTCCTCCCAATTACTATTAAATTAATGATACCATAAAGGAGATTAGAAAAGAGGGTGTAAGACTTGGCTAAAGAATTAATCGGTAATGACTGGGATAAAATTTTAGATCCAGTTTTTGCAAGTGATAAGTATCACGAATTACATAATTTTTTAAAAGAAGAATATTCTACTAAACGTATTTTTCCAGATATGTATCATATTTTTACTGCTTTTAAATTAACACCGTTTAACAAAACTAAAGTAGTGATTTTGGGCCAAGATCCATATCATAATCCGGGACAAGCAAATGGCATGAGCTTTTCAGTTATGCCAGGTACACCATTGCCACCATCACTTAGAAATATTTATAAGGAACTTTATGATGATGTTGGTGCTCGTCCGGTTAACCATGGCTATTTAAAGAAATGGGCCGACCAAGGCGTCTTGCTTTTAAATGCTGTGCTAACTGTTCCTTATGGTCATGCTAACGGCCATCAAGGTAAGGGATGGGAAGATGTAACAGACACTGCGATTAAGGCTTTAAGTGAACGTGGAAAGGTTGTTTTTATTTTATGGGGTAGATTTGCTCAAAATAAAATCCCATTAATTGATCAAAGTAAGAATTTTATTATAAAATCATCTCATCCGAGTCCATTTTCAGCTGATCGAGGATTTTTTGGTTCTCGACCATTTTCACGTTGTAATACGGCATTGCTTAATTTTGGCGAGACGCCTATTGATTGGCAATTGCCAGAAACAGTGAATAAATCTGATTTAGCATAAGAGGTATATATATGAGTGTATTTTCATTATTTAAAAAGCAAGTTGAAGCAGCAAAAGACAAAAAAAGAATTGTTTTTCCTGAAAGTGACGATTTAAGAATTTTGACTGCCGTTTCTAATTTGAATAAAGACGGGATAGTTGAGCCAATTTTAATTGGCAAAAAAGAAAATGTCGCCAAAATAGCGGAAGAAAATAATTTGGATCTTACCGGGGTAAAGATTTATGATCCAAATAATTATGCGGATTTAGATAAAATGGTAAAGGCATTTATAGCAGCTAGAAGAAAAGATACTAGTGCAGCCGAGGCTAAAGCCAAATTAGCTAAGGAAAACTATTTCGGTACAATGTTAGTAAAGATGGACTTAGCAGATGGAATGGTATCCGGTGCAGCTCATTCAACCGCCAATACTGTTTTGCCGGCTTTGCAATTAATCCATGCTGCTGAAGGGATGCATCGTGTATCTGGCGCCTTTGTAATGGAAAAAGATGATGAAAGATATATTTTTGCTGATTGTGCAATTAATATTGAGCCTGATGAAGAGACTTTGGCTGAAATTGGTTATCAATCAGCACAAACAGCTAAGATGGCTGAAATTGATCCTAAAGTAGCCTTTTTAAGCTTTTCTACTAAAGGTTCAGCTGAAGGACCAATGGTTGATAAGGTTCATGATGCAGCCGCAATGTTCCAAAAGAGTCATCCGGAAATTCCAGCAGATGGTGAATTGCAATTTGATGCCGCATTTGTTCCAGCTGTTGGTGAAAAGAAGGCACCTGGTTCTAAAGTAGCAGGACATGCAAATGTCTTTGTCTTCCCAGAGCTTCAATCAGGAAATATTGCATACAAGATGGTTCAACGTTTGGGCGGCTTCACTGCTGTAGGTCCAATCTTACAAGGTTTGGCTGCACCAGTTAATGACTTATCTCGTGGCTGTAGTGAACAAGATATTTATGATTTAGCAATTGTTACAGCTGCTCAAGCTTTAGCAAAGGATGAAAAATAATGACTAAGTTAGAAATTAATTCTGCAGAGGAGATGCAAAAGTTAGGTGCATCTTTGGCCAAAACGGCTAAGCCGCATGATTTGCTCTTATTAAATGGTGATTTGGGTGCCGGGAAAACCACTCTTACGCAGGGCTTAGGACGCACACTAGGCATACATCGACCTGTAAAAAGCCCAACTTTTACTATTGTGCGTGAATACCGTGAAGCTGAATTACCGCTTTTCCATATGGACTTTTATCGTTTAGAGAATGATGATTTATCATCAATTGACTTAGATGGCTATTTGGCTGAACCTGGCTTGGTAGTAATTGAATGGCCTCAGTTGGTAATGAACGATTTGCCTGATGAATATTTGCAACTAACTATTACACGAGTAGATGATAGTTGGGATTCAACTAAGCGTGTAGTTGAATTGAATGCACATGGTGAACGCAACGAAGAATGGGTTAAGGATGCTTTAACCGAATACGAAAAATAATATAAAAAATGATCTAGGATTATTCATGTCCTAGATCATTTTTTATATTTGATAAATCAAATTTTTAATTGCTTCGTCACCGAATTTTTTATTTTGATTAATTAAAATTCCTGCACATGCTTCACTATCACTTAGAGCATTGTGATGGTGCCATAGTTCTACATCTAAAGCATCTGAAACTGTATCTAACTTATGATTAGGTAGTTCAGGCTCAAATAACTTGCTTGTAGCTAAAGTATCGATGACCAAATAATGAGGTTCTTCGATGTTATAACGAGCTAGGCTTTGACGCATCACGTTGGTATCAAATCTAGCATTATGAGCAGCGACTAACATACCTGGTTGATATAACCCCTTTATTTTTGGCCAAACCTCAGCCATGGTCGGTGCATTTTTGACATCATCGGCAGTAATTTGATGTACTTGAATATTGCGAGCATCAAAAGACATTTGCGGATTAATCACTGTGTAAAAACGATCTACAATCTTATTGTCTCTAACCATTACTAAAGCTAAAGAACAAGCACTTTCAGGAAAATGATTAGCTGTTTCAAAATCCATTGCAATAAAATTCATAATTTTCTCCTTTGAAAATAAAGTATCACATTATTATGGGTGAAGCTAGGCTCTATATGATGTAAAATAAAACAAGAAACTATAAGGGGGCAAAATTGTGGAATTACTTGATCTGAAAAAACAAGGAATTAATATTAAAGAGCAAATTCCATTAAGTAGATATACTTTTACTAAAACTGGTGGGGAAGCGGAATACTTAGCCTTTCCTAAGAGCACTGATGAAGTAGAAAAATTAGTGAAAGTTACTCGTGAAAATAAGATTCCATTAACGATTATTGGTAATGCCTCAAACCTGATTATTCGCGATGGCGGAATAGATGGTTTAGTTATTATTTTAACGGATTTAAAAGAAATAAAAGTAAAAGATAATAAAGTAACAGCTGATGCAGGCGCAAAAATTGTTGATACTGCTTTTACAGCAGCCCATCATGGACTAAGCGGCATGGAATTTGCTGCAGGAATTCCAGGTAGTATAGGCGGTGGCGTATTTATGAATGCCGGGGCCTATGGCGGTGAAATGCAAGAAGTAGTAGAAAGTGTCAATGTTTTAACAAGAGCCGGAGAATTTAAGACTTATTCCAATAAAGAAATGGAATTCAGTTATCGTCATTCTTTAGTGCAGGATAATGGTGACATCGTACTTAGCGCTACCTTCTCATTAACTCCAGGAGATAGGTTGGAAATCTTAGATCATATGCATTATTTAAATGCATTGCGTCGCTATAAGCAACCGCTTGAGTATCCTTCATGTGGTAGTGTATTTAAACGACCAACAGGTCACTTCGTAGGGCCAATGATTATTAAAGCAGGTTTGCAAGGTAAACAAGTTGGTGGTGCTCAAGATTCAACCAAACACGCTGGCTTTATTGTTAATAAGGGCGGAGCTACTGCCACAGATTATCTTAATTTGATTCATTTGATTCAAAAAGTAATCAAAGAAAAATATGATATTGATTTACATACGGAAGTAAGAATCATCGGTAAAGAAAAATAGAATAGATTAACTAAAACAAACTACAGGCTATCAAACTTGTAGCTGTTTTCATGTGGGGATGGAAATGGATATTATTAAGTTAAAGCACATTACTAAGCAATATGATGATGGTTTCGTTGCGCTTAAGGATATTAATTTAACAATTGAATCGGGAAAATTTTATTCTTTGCTTGGCCCAAGTGGATCTGGTAAATCAACTATTTTGCGTATTATTGCTGGCTTTTCACAACCAAGTAGTGGGCAAGTCTTTTTCGATGGAAAAGACATTACAGATTTAGATGCAGCTAAGCGACATATTAATACTGTCTTTCAGAATTATGCACTTTTTCCGCATTTAAATGTCTTTGAAAATGTTGCTTTTGGTCTAAAGATTAAAAAGCAACCGATGGATAAAATTAAGCCCGCTGTTAAAGAGGCCCTCCATATGGTGCGCCTGGATGGGTATGCTAATCGTGAGATTTCTGAACTTAGTGGTGGTCAACAACAGCGTGTCGCAATTGCCCGGGCAATTGTTAATGAACCAAAAGTGTTGCTACTTGATGAATCGCTGTCGGCTCTTGATAAGCGTTTGCGTAAAGACATGCAATTTGAATTGAGAGCTATTCAAAAGAAGCTTGGGATTACTTTTATTTTTGTTACTCATGATCAAGAGGAAGCTCTTTCGATGAGTGACGAAATTTTTGTTTTAAACGATGGCATGATCCAACAAAGCGGTAGTCCTGTTGCGATCTACGATGAACCGGTTAATGATTTTGTTGCGCGTTTTATTGGCGATTCTAATATCTTATCAGGACGAATGATTAAAGATTATGAAGTTGAATTTGCTAATAATAAGTTTAAATGTGCGGATGGTGGGATTAAACCAAACGAAAAGGTTGAAGTGGTAATTCGGCCTGAAGATTTGGATATTGTTGCACCTGAAAAAGGCAATATTGTAGTTACTGCGCAAACACAATTATTTTTAGGTGATCACTTTGAGATCAAAGCTGTAGATGCTAATGAAAATGAGTGGCTAATTCATTCAACTAATGGAGTGAAATTGGGTGAACGCGTGGGCTTGTTCTTTGATCCCGAAGATATTCACGTTATGCGGCTTAATGAAAGTCAGGAAGACTTTGATGCGCGGATAGAGAAGTATGAGGGGGATGAAAATGAAAACTAAAAAAGCTTTCTTTTTAGTCCCATATTTGGCTTGGATTATTTTATTTGTCATTTTGCCAATTTTGCTTATTTTATGGTATTCGTTCACAGATAGTAGTCATAGCTTTACTTTAAGTAATTACGTTACATTTTTTAAGAACGGTACTTTTCTTAAAATGATGATTAATTCGTTTTGGTATGCCTTTTTAATTACTTTAATTACACTACTGATTTCGTATCCTGCGGCTTATTTTTTAACCAAGATGAAAAATCAACAGTTATGGCTTTTGTTAATTATTTTGCCAACTTGGATTAATTTATTATTGAAAGCATATGCTTTTATTGGGATTTTGGGTAATAACGGTCTAGTAAATAAGTTTTTGCACTTGTTTGGCATCGGCCCCGTAAATATTTTATTTACCGACTTCGCTTTTATTTTTGTTGCAACTTACATTGAAATTCCATTCATGATTTTGCCAATTTTTAATGCAATTAAAGAAATCTCGCCAGCGGTAATCCAAGCATCAGAAGATCTGGGAGCAAGCAAGTGGCAAACATTTCGCTATGTATTATGGCCATTGTCCCGTCCTGGAGTTGAAAGTGGTGTGCAAGCGATCTTTATTCCATCGTTATCACTATTTATGTTGACGCGTTTAATTGGTGGTAACAAAGTTATAACTTTAGGTACCGCAATCGAAGAGTATTTCATGACAACCATGAATTGGAACATGGGTGCCACGATTGGTGTGGTTTTGATCGTATTGATGATATTGGTAATGCTTCTTACCAATAAGAAGACTAAGAGAAAGAAGGTTAATCTATGAGAAACAAGCATTTAATAGCTAGAATCTATCTTTCTTTCACATTGGTTTTATTATATGTGCCTATTTTTTATTTGATTTATTTCTCTTTTTCAAGTGGAAAAAATATGAATAAGTTTGAGCATTTTACTTTTGCTCATTATCAAACTTTATTTCAAGATAATCGTTTACTAGCAATATTTTTAGAGACGATTTTATTGGCACTTCTCTCTAGTTTAATTGCGACGATTATTGGTACTTTTGGTGCGATTGCGATTAGTGCCATGAAAAAAGAAGCACATAAAAATACTACTTTAGCATTAAATAATGTATTGATGGTTTCACCTGACGTGATTATTGGTGCTAGTTTTTTGATTTTCTTTACTGCATTAGGAATAGGATTAAATTTCGGCTCCGTTTTACTTAGTCACATTGCTTTTTCTATTCCAATCGTAGTTTTGATGGTCTTGCCGCGACTTAACGAAATGGACTACTCTCTGATCGATGCCGCACGAGATTTAGGTGCTAATTCATGGCAAGTGGTTAGTCACGTATTGATTCCGACGATCATGCCGGGCATTTTTTCCGGTTTATTCATGGCATTAACATATTCACTAGATGATTTTGCCGTGACATTTTTTGTTACTGGAAATGGCTTTTCAACTTTGTCTGTAGAAATCTATTCAAGAGCACGTCAAGGGATTGATCTAGAAGTTAATGCCTTAAGTACAGTGATGTTTTTGTTCGTCTTACTTTTAGTAGGAATATATTACTTTATTACCACTAAAAAGAGCAGACGCAAGAATCATAGGGTAATAGGAGGATTGGTCAGATGAAAAAAATCATCATTGCCATTGGAGCAATTCTTCTAGCATGTTTAGGACTTGCGTTTTGGGCTCATCAATTAGAAAAGCCGGCTGCTGCAGGTAACGGACAAAACTTAATCATTTACAATTGGGGCGATTATTTAGATCCGCAATTAGTAAAAAAGTTTGAAAAGCAGACTGGTTATCATGTGGTATATGAAACCTTTGATTCTAATGAAGCAATGTATACCAAGATTAAGCAGGGAGGAACAGCTTACGATCTAACTATTCCTTCTGAATATATGGTTACCAAAATGCGCAAGGCTCATTTACTAGATCAACTGGATAAAAAAGAAATCCCTAATATGAAATATATCGGCAAGAGTTTTTTGCACAAATCTTTTGATCAAAACAATGATTACTCAGTCCCTTATTTCTGGGGAACGTTGGGAATTGTTTATAATGATAAATTTGTCAAAAAAGGTGCCATTAAAAATTGGAATGATCTTTGGTCTAAAAAATATCGCAATCAGATCTTATTAGTGGATTCTGCTAGGGATGCGATGGGAATATCTTTAGTTTCATTAGGCTATTCTATGAATACTACGAGCAGTTTAAGATTACGTCTAGCGCAAACAAAGCTAGATAGTTTAGGTACTAATATTAAAGCGATTATATCTGATGAGATGAAGATGTATATGATTCAAAATGAAGCCGCTATTGGGTTAACCTGGTCAGGGGAAGCACATGAAATGATGGAAAATAATCCACATCTACACTATATTGTGCCAGAACAAGGCTCCAACTTGTGGTTTGATAACTTTGTTATTCCTAAAACTGCCAAAAATAAAAAAGCGGCTCTTCAATTTATCAATTTTATGCTTAAACCTGAAAATGCGGCACAAAATGCGGAATATGTAGGATATGCAACGCCAAATATTAAGGCGCAGCATTTGTTGCCAAAGAGAGTAAGAGAAGATAAGCAATTTTATCCTGATGAAAAAACGCTGCGAAACTTGCAAGTCTTTAAAGATTTAGGTCCTAAGAAGACGCAAGAATATAATGACCTGTTTTTAGAATTTAAGATGTATGCCCGCTAAAAGTGGATATGTTTTTTACAGCTGGTCAGTTATAATCAAGATAGAAAGGAGTCGTAAATGCATTTTAATTTCTCTAACTTATTTACATGGAATAATTTTTCGATTGCTCTCGATATTTTAATCATTTGGTATTTAGTTTATCGCTTGATTATGCTAATTCGGGGTACCAAAGCAGTGCAATTAGCCAAAGGGATAGTTTTTATCTTTATTGTGAGAATTATCGCTGGTTTATTACAATTGCATGCCGTAACGTATATAGTCGATCAAATTGTATCCTGGGCAGTAATTGGAATTATTGTAATATTCCAACCAGAAATTAGACGTGGACTAGAAAGATTAGGTCGGACACCAATTTTTAGTGGGCGTGGTGAAAGTGCTCATGCTAAGTCTGTGAAGATGGTGCAAGAATTGGACAAGGCTATTCAGTATATGTCTAAAAGACGTATCGGTGCATTGATTACTATCCAGCAGGATACGGGTTTAGATGATTATATTGAAACTGGGATTAAGCTTGATGCTGACATTACCGGTGAATTATTAATCAATATTTTCATTCCTAATACGCCACTCCATGACGGTGCGGTTATTATTAATAATAACCGAATTGCAGTAGCAGCAGCTTATTTGCCCTTATCTGATAGCAGCATGATTCCGAAAAGATTGGGAACTAGACACCGTGCAGCCGTCGGAATTTCTGAAGTTACAGATGCTGTGACAATTGTAGTATCAGAAGAAACCGGTGGCGTTACAATTACTAAAAATGGACGCTTCTTACTAGATTTAACTAGAGAAGAGTATCTTAAATATCTTAATGCGCAACTGGTACCTAAAGAAGAAAAGAAAATTCCTTGGATTCGTCGAGTAATTAACAAAGTTTGGAAATGGGGTGCGGGCCGATGAAAGATTTTTGGGATAAACGTTGGTTTATCAGAGTGGTCTCGCTATTATTTGCTATTTTGTTAGTAGTTTATATTGATTCAACCCAAACGGGTTTTGTCACTCAAGGTGAACCAAAGAAAACTCGGCAAACAGCTAGTGAAACTCAGACAATTAGTGTACCCTTGCAAGTATCTGTAGATACTGATAAGTATTACGTAGTTGGCTATCCCGAAAAAGTTAAGATTACTTTAGAGGGATCAAATGCATTGGTGACTTCAACTGTTAATACTCAAAGTTTTAGAGCATATATTGATTTAACTCATAAAAAGACAGGAAAACAAACGGTTAAAGTTCAAGTTACTGGACTCAATAGTCAACTTTCGTATACGATTAACCCGGCTACCGTTAATGTAGACATTGAACGACGAAAATCTAGTACCATGCCAGTGCAAATAGAGTATAATAAAAATGCTGTTGCAGATGGATATGATATTGGAACGGCCAGCGTCGATCCACAAAAAGTTGAAGTCACAGGAGCAAAAGGCGAAGTTAATCAAATTGATCAAATTGTAGCTAAATTAGGTTTGCCTAATGGCATTAATCACTCCTATGAGAGACAAGTGATGTTGGTAGCTAAAGATAATAAGGGGCGTCAGCTAAATGTGGTAATTAATCCATCTACAGTAAGAGCAAGACTTCCTATTTCTTTATCACATAAAAAGGTCAAATTGAATTTGAAACCTAAAAACGAAGATAGTAATAAGGTATATTCGGTGACAGCTAAGAATGATGAAGTTACTCTCTATGGGCAAGAGTCAACATTAGCTAAAATAAAGAAATTGGATGTTGATGTTGATTTGAAGGAGATTCATTCTTCAACAGTGAAGAACTATCCTTTGGTATTGCCTAAGGGTGTTGCTCGAGCTGACCCTTCATATGTACAGATAGTGATTAAAGCGAAGAGCGTAAATAATTAAATTTAGGTAGCAAGAAAGGTTGTTTATTAAATGCTTAAATATTTCGGAACTGATGGTGTTCGTGGCGTAGCTAATCAAGGCTTAACTCCAGAAATGGCTTTTAAATTAGGTCGTGATGGTGGATATGTTTTGACTAAGAACAAAAAGGAAGGCGAACAAGCTAAAGTTTTAGTTTCTCGCGATACTCGTATTTCTGGTCAAATGCTTGAATATGCACTTATTTCAGGTCTTCTTTCAGTGGGTATTGAAGTTCTTGAAGTTGGTGTAATTACTACTCCAGGGCTTTCATACTTGGTTAGAGCACAAGGTGCAGATGCTGGTGTCCAAATTTCAGCATCTCACAACCCTGTTGAAGACAATGGTATTAAGTTCTTTGGTAGCGATGGCTTGAAACTTTCAGACGAAATGGAAGAAGAAATTGAAAAGTTAATTGATGCTAAGGAAGATACTTTACCACGTCCTTCTGCAGAAGGCTTAGGTACTGTTACTGACTTCCATGAAGGTAGTGCTAAGTACTTACAATTTATCGAAAATACTATTCCAGAAGATTTAAGTGGTATTAAAGTAGTAATTGATGGTGCTAATGGTGCTTCAAGTGCTCTTATTTCTAGATTGTTTGCTGACTGTGGCGTAGACTTTACTACTATTTACACTCATCCAAATGGTTTAAACATCAATGATCACTGTGGTGCAACTCATACTGAGAACTTACAAAAAGAAGTTGTTAAGCAAGGTGCACAACTTGGCTTGGCATTTGATGGAGATGCCGATCGTTGTATTGCTGTTGACGAAAACGGTAATGAAGTTGACGGTGACCACATTATGTACGTTATCGGTTCATATTTAGCTGAACATGGACGTCTTAAGAAGGATACTATCGTTACAACTGTAATGAGTAACCTCGGATTTACTAAGGCTCTTGAAAAGGAAGGCTTAAAGAATATCCGTACTCAAGTTGGTGACCGTTACGTTTCTGAAGAAATGCGTGCTCATGGTTACAACCTTGGTGGTGAACAATCAGGTCACGTTATTATGAGCGACTACCACAACACTGGTGACGGTATGCTTACTGGTCTTCACTTGATGTTAGTTATGAAGAAGACTGGCAAGTCACTTAGTGAACTTTTAAAGGACTTCAAGGATTACCCACAATGCTTAGTAAATGTTCCAGTTAAGGATAAGAAGAGCTGGAAAGAACATCAACCAATTCTTGATGTAATTGCTGAAGTTGAAAAAGATATGAACGGCAATGGTCGTGTACTTGTTCGTCCTTCAGGTACACAAGATCTTCTTAGAGTAATGGCAGAAGGTCCTACTCAAGAAGAAACTGATGCATATGTTGACCGCATCGTTAAAGTAGTTGAAAAGGAAATGGGTAAGTAATAATTATTTATTCAAACTAAAAGTCGTGAGTTGGCTCACGGCTTTTTGTATAATTAAAAATAGCTTTGTTTTTTAGTCAAGGGAGGAATAAAAATGGCGATAAAATTAATTGCAGTTGATTTGGACGGCACTTTATTATCAAGTAGTAATACAATTTTACCGGAAACGCAAAGAATGCTCAGGGTCGCTTCTGAAAATGGAATAAAAGTAGTACTAGCAACAGGTCGACCACTTTCAGGCGTTTTATCATTTGCAAAGCAATTGGGATTATCAGGTGATGACCAATATGCAATTGTTTTTAATGGAGCGGTTATTCAAACTATTGCTGGTAAAGTATTGATGAGTCAGGAGCTTAATTATCAAGATTTTAACAACATGCTTCGCTTCCAACGTTTAAGTCATGTTAATGTGCACTTTGAGACTACTAAGTATTTCTTGACCTGTGATCACGATTTATCTGTCCAAATGCAAATTAACGCTGCCTTGACTAACAATATTATGAAAGTAAGAGAACGTAAGGATATTCCACAAGATTTTACCTTTAATAAAGTAGGGTTTACTTCGTGGGAAGGCAGTGATCAAGTTGAAAAACTTTGGAATAATTTGCCATCCTGGGCTTTTGACACATATGATATCGTACGTAGTTTTGATAGTATTATCGAGTTAAATGCGTTAGGCGCTTCTAAAGGGAATGCTTTGATGGATTTGGCAAGCAGACTTAAGATTGATCAAAAAGATGTGATGATCTTTGGTGACCAAGGAAACGATATTTCTATGTTTTCAAATCCTAACTTTATGAAAATAGCAATGGGAAATGCTATTGGTGCGATTAAAGATAAAGCTGACTATGTGACTGATGATAATGATCATAACGGTATTGCTAAGGCTTTGAAGAAGTTTGTTTTGTAAGGATAAGTAATGATTAAGTTAATTGCAGTTGATATGGATGGCACTCTTTTGCAGTCCAATAATCAAATTGGTGAAGAGACCAAAGAAGTATTAAAAAAAGCAGATCAATTTGGTATAAAAATTGTGCCAGCATCAGGTCGCCCACTTCCAGGTGTAGTTCCGTATATGGAAGATTTGGGAATAATTGGTCAAGATAATTATGCCGTTTTATATAATGGTGGGTTAGTTCAATCTGTTTCTGGAAAAGTTTTAATTAGTCATCAATTTGATTATGCCGAATTTAAGAAAATGCTGAGCATTCAAGAACAAAATCTTGGGATTAATCTTCACTTTATGAGAAAGCATGATTATGTGACTTTAGATCGATTAATTTCTACGCAAATGGCTAAGATGTCGGCGGTTAGTGCTACTCCTTTTGTAGTTAAAGATTTCGCTGAAATACCTCGTGATTTCACGTTTATTAAAGCTGAATTTACTGGAGAAGAAGACAAGCTGGATCGATTAGGTCAGCAATTTACACCAGATTTTAAACAAAATTATAATGTGGCACGAAGCGATCCAAAAATCTGGGAAATTAATAAAAAGGATGCTTCAAAAGGTAATGCAGTGCATGAATTAGCTCAAAAATTAAATATTAAAGATAATGAAGTGATGATTTTCGGTGACCAAGGCAATGATATGTCAATGTTTGAAGTTGCTGATTTTAACAAAGTAGCTATGGGTAATGCCATCGATGCAATTAAAGATAAAGCCGATTTTGTTACCAAGTCTAATGACGAAGCTGGAATAGCATATGCAATTAATAAATTGATTTTTGAAAAAGCAGAAAAAAGGTAGATATATGATATGAAAAGTATAGTAAACATACTATTGCGCCTAATCATGGTTGCTTGTACGGCGATTTCCTTTTTCCTACTGTTAACAAGCAATGTAAGTTTAAAAATTAATGATACGCAGGCAATGGGCAAAGAAGTGATTAATCGAGTTGTTCAGGAGTCTGATAATTCTAACTTAAAAATCGGTGTGCAGTTGCTAGAAGATACAGGGCTAGAGCAAACTTTATTAGATCAATTGCCTAAGAAATATCAAATTGAAATGTCTTATGCTGACTTATATCGATTATGTGAAAAGTATAATGAAAAAGGAAAATTATCAACCACGGATTTAGGATTGACCAGTAAAACAAAATTAGAGGAAATAATTAATGAATATCTAGTAAAACAGATTAATAATAAACTGGATGAAAAATCAGAAGAGATTTCTCATGTTATCATTATTTATGAATATTCTATTTTTGGCGTAGGTTTATTATTTTTGTTAGCAGCTATTCTAATTATTTTTGGTCGTGCTTGGGCCTCAATACCGTTGACAATTGCAGCACTAGGATCATTTGCCGTTTTATGGATTTTCTCTAATGAAGCAATGACATCACTTCAAAGCAGAGTTTATAGTGGTATTTTGGTAACCTTGTCCTCTAATATATGGTTAGGGCTAATAATTGCAATAGGTACTGCTATTGTATGGCCATTTATCGTTAGTCTAATGAAAAGGATAAAATAAAAGATGAAAAAGATTTTGTTTATTTGCCATGGTAATATTTGTCGTTCACCTATGGCGGAAGCAATTATGCAACATTTAATTAAAGAAAATGGATTAGAAAATTCATATTTGGCAGAATCTAAAGCTACAACGCAAGATGCAATAGGTAGATCAATTGATACTAGAGCTCAAAGAGAATTAGAGAAGAATAGCATTCCATACGATCGTAGTCATCGAGCAAGTCAAATGACTGCTGCTGATTATGATAAATATGAATATTTGATTTGTATGGATGAAGAAAATTTTGCAGATATGAATCGCATTACAGGTGGGGATCCTCAACATAAGGAACATAAATTACTAGAGTTTGCAGGTTCTTACCAAGATGTGGATGATCCATGGTATACGAATGATTTTGATACTGCGTATAATGAAATTTATAAGGGATGCGACGCATTAGTTAAAAAATTAGCAAATGAAAAGGATGAGTAAAAGCTCATCCTTTTTTCGTACTTATGATTAAACGCACGATATTTTCGGTAGTACGCGCAATATTTTTGGGTCCGTCTTTTAGTGCTTGACGTATATCTTCAGCTTTATCAAGAATGCCGAAGATAGCGGTAAAACCTTCATCATATAGTTGTTCGATCCCTTCACCCAAATAACCTGCTAGTGAAATAGCGGGAATATTATCTTTTTTAGCGATTTGAGCAACACCATAAGGGGTCTTACCAAATTTAGTTTGAAAATCAGTTCCACCTTCACCGGTGAAAACAAAATCTGCACCTTTAATTTTGTCAGCTAAATGAGTTTCGTGAGCGATAAGCTCTACACCATGATGAATTGTGGCATTTGTAAAGGCGAGAAGACCAGCACCAAGGCCGCCCGCAGCTCCGCTTCCCGGAATTGCGGCAACGTCTTTTTTGCAGGTTTGTTGAATGAGTGCGGCATAGTGTGATAAGTTTTGATCTAATTTTTTCACTGCCTGAGCATCTGCACCTTTTTGTGGACCGAAGACGGCAGAAGCACCATTTTGTCCGGTAAGCGGATTAGTAACATCACTAGCTATTAAAACTTGAACGTCTTTTAGTCGAGGATTAATGGCAGAAAGATCTATTTTAGCTATTTGGTTTAAATCACCACCACCAAGTTTTTTAGTTATTTCATGATTATTTTGATCAAAAAATTTTACACCAATTGCTTGTGCCATGCCGGCGCCGCCATCATTAGTACTACTGCCGCCTAAACCAATGATAATTTTATTTACGTTATGCTTTAATGCATCATTAATTAATTCACCAGTACCGTAGGTAGTAGTCTTCATAATAGTTTCAGGAGTTCTATTATTTTTGTCAACGTACGTTAGGCCACTAGCTTGTGCCATTTCGATGATTGCAGTTTTTTGATCACCTAAAATGCCATAATAGGCATTAACTTTTTTGCCTAATGGATCAGTCACATTAAGAAAATGTTTTTGACCATTAGTTGCATCAATTAAAGAATCGGTTGTACCTTCACCGCCGTCAGCCATTGGTACAGAAACTACTTCTGCATCGGGAATGGCTTTTTTTATTCCTTTTTTCATTGCCTGACATACTTCTGAAGCTGTCATGCTTTCTTTGAAAGAGTCAGGCGCTAAGACAAATTTCATTTGAATACCTCGCTTTTCATATATTTTAAAATAATTTGCCCTTTTTTACAAAGTTCTATTGACACCGCTTACAATTTTGGCTATTATAATAACTGTAAGTGAGCGGATTACTGATACGATCAGGTCTTAGCTACTACGAATAGTTATAGTATACTTAGAGTATATTATTTTCGTAGTAGCTTTTTTGTTTATATCAGGGTGGTGAGGAGTATCCGTGAAATTTCTTAAAACATTTAATAATAGTGCTGCTTTAGCCATGAATGATCAAGGTCAAGAAGAGATTGTTTTAGGCAAGGGCGTGGGGAAGGGCGATCCGATAGATGAAAGTAAAATTGAGCGTCGTTTTGTTACTAAAGACGAAGTTGACCAAGTTAAGAGGTTTAACCCCAAGACAATGGAAGTCACTGATAAAATAATTAGTTGGTTGAGCCGCTGCTTCAAGTTAAGTTTAATGACTTTCAATACCTTGCTTTAGCAGATCATATTGACTTTGCAGCTACCAGGGTTAAGGATCATATCGATATTGATCCAGCCAATAATAATTGGGAAGTTAAAAATTTATACCCCAAAGAATATGTGGTAGCTAAAAAGGTGGTAAAGCTAATTAATCAAAACATGCAAATTGAATTACCTGAAAGTGAATCTATTTTTATGACATATCACTTAGTCAATGCTAAAAGTGATGTGGCACAAGTACAGGAAACTGTTCAGATTACTAATTTGATTAATGGAATTATTGATATTATTCAACTGCAATATTCGATGCAGCTCGATACAAGTTCTTTTAATTACAGTCGCTTTATTTCACATTTGCGTATTCTATTGGTTAGATTTTTAAGAAATAAGCATAAGGATGAGGCACCGCTTGATCCAGCGATGCTTGGTTTCATGAAGATCAAATACAGCAAAGCTTATGAAACCGCAGAACGAATCGCAACTTACTTACAAGCCAAGATGAATTGGACATTAGATACAGATGACAAATTTTACTTGGTTTTACATATTTGGCGAGTAACTAGTCGCCAAGAAAACTAAATATCTAAGTTACTTAGGTATGTTACTAAGAGAATTAGGCATTAACCCAGGTTACTGAAAGACGTTGAGCATGATTTATGTTCTTTAGTTTTTGAGTAGCTTGGGTTTTTATTTTGAGGGGGGAAAGACTAATGGCTAAGAATTATGACAATTTGGCCAAAAGCATCATTCAAGATGTTGGTGGTAAAGACAATGTCAATAGTGTTGTTCACTGTGCAACACGTTTACGTTTTAAATTAAAGGATGAAAAAAAGGCAAACGATGATGCCTTAAAAGATACTGACGGTGTTGTTACTGTCGTAAAGGCCGGTGGACAATATCAAGTTGTTATCGGTAATGAGGTTGCTGATGTCTACGATGCTGTATTAAAGGAAGGAGGCTTCCCAGGCGGTGGTCAAGTTCCTGATGACGATGTTGCAGATGATAATTCAAGTTTCATTGATAAAGCTGTTGCCTTAATTTCAGGAATCTTTACTGATATCCTAGCACCACTTAGTGCCGGCGGTATTATCAAAGGTTTAGTTGTTTTAGCAGCTGCAATGGGCTGGCTTTCAAAAACTTCTGGTGCATATCAAATTTTATACGCCGTTGGTGATAGTATCTTCTACTTCTTACCAATATTCTTGGGTGTAACTACTGCTAGAAGATTCCACATGAATCAATTTATTGGTTTAGCCATTGGTGCTGTATTAACTTACCCAACGATGGTTGGTTTAGCTTCAAGTAAAACAGTATTAGGTACTTTGTTCCAAGGTACGCCATTTGCTTCTGAAATTCATACAACTTTCTTTGGCATTCCAGTGGTTACTATGAACTATACTTCAACTGTTTTGCCAGTTATCTTTGCTGTTTGGTTTGGTTCCGTTATCGAACACTGGGCAAAGAAATGGATTCCAACGGTTGTGCAAATGTTCCTTGTACCTGCGCTTACTATGATTATTACTTTACCAGTTGCATTTATTGTTATCGGTCCTGTAATGACTTGGGTTGGTGATGCCATTGGTGCAGTCATGGCCGGTATCTACAACTTTAGTCCAATTGTTGCCGGTGTGGTTGTTGGTGCATTGTGGCAAGTACTTGTTATCTTCGGTGTTCACTGGGGCTTGGTTGCTGTATCAACAACTAATATTGCAGCTTTAGGCTATGATCCAATTTTGGCTCTTACTTGTATGGTTTGTTACGCACAGATTGGTGTTGTATTGGCAATTATTAAACAAACTAAGGACAAGAAGTTAAAAGATACAGCAATAGGTGCCTTCTTCTCAGGACTCTTCGGTGTTACTGAACCAGCAATTTATGGTGTAACTTTACCAAGAAAAACTCCATTTGTTTTAAGTTGTATTGGTGGTGCCGTTTCTGGTGCAATTATGGGTATCTTCCATTCAGTACTTTACATGATGCCTTCAATGGGATTCTTTGCAATTCCTGCCTACATTAATCCAAAAGGTGGTTCAATGATCCCAGTTATTGGTGTTATTGTATCCGCAGTCGTAGCATTTATCGTTGGTTTTATTTTGCAATTAATCTTCGGTAAGAAATCAGTTGATGCTGAATACAACAAGAAACAAGCTCAAAAGGTTGCTGAAGCAGCTAACGAAGCAACAGAAGTTGCTAATAATCCAATTGTTGCTGCAAGTGAAAATGAAGAAAAATTAAATCCATCTACAAAATTAGTTTCACCATTAAACGGTGACGTAAAACCTTTATCAGAAATTAAAGACGAAGTATTCTCAAGTGGTGCCATGGGTCAAGGTGTAGCTATTGAACCAAACGAAGGTGTTCTTCACGCCCCAGCTGATGGTAAGATTGCTCTTGTTTTCCCAACTGGTCACGCTGTTGGAATTAACACTACTGACGGTGCAGAAGTTTTGATGCACATCGGTATGGATACAGTTAACTTACAAGGAAAAGGCTTTAAGACTCTTGTACAAAAAGGCCAAGAAGTTAAGGCTGGCGATCCATTAGTTGAATTTAATATTAAAGATATCAAGGCGGCTGGTTATGAAGTAACTACTCCAGTTGTAGTAACCAATTCAAAGAAATATGAAAGTGTTAACCAAGTTGCTAACGGTGCAGTTAAAGTTGGTCAAGAAATCTTATCTTTGCAAGGTGAAGATGAAGGAGCTAAAGTATCTGGTCAAGTTCAAATTAATTAGGCTATAATGAACTGTAACTGCTTACAATAATAGAAAGAGAGATAAAGATGTCATTTCCAAAGAATTTTTTATGGGGTGGTGCTACCGCTGCTAACCAAATTGAAGGTGCATATGATGTTGATGGTAAGGGTTTATCAGTAACTGATATAACAACTGCCGGTAGTCTTGATGCACCAAGAATGTTGACTTATAAGTTGAATGGTAAGTTAGAAAAAACACCAGCTATGCCAGGTGCGGGGTTGCCTGAAGGAGCTGTTGGTGCGATTGATCCTGATAGTTATTACCCTAACCATGTAGCGATTGATTTTTACCACCACTATAAGGAAGACATTAAGATGTTTGCTGACATGGGTTTTAAAGTTTTCCGTCTTTCAATTGCTTGGACTAGAATTTTCCCAAAGGGCGATGAAGAAAAGCCAAATCAAGCTGGACTTGATTTTTATCGTAATGTCTTTGAAGAATGTAAAAAGTATGGCATTGAACCATTAGTTACTATTTCTCACTATGAAGATCCACTTTACCTCAGTGAAAAGTACCATGACTGGGGCGATCGTAAGATGATCGACATGTACGTTAAATATGCCAAGACTTTGTTTAATGAATACAAGGGATTGGTTAAGTACTGGTTAACTTTCAACGAAATTAATACTACTTTATTAATGCTTAACTCATTCGGAAATAAAGTAGATGATGATAAGGTTTACCAACACGCATATCAAAAGTTGCACTATCAATTTGTAGCAAGTGCTCGTGCAGTTAAGCTGGCTCACGAAATTGATCCAAACTATGTAATAGGTAACATGATTTGTGGTATCGTTGATTATCCACTTACTCCAGATCCAAAGGATATTTTGCTTAACCGTCATATGTGGGAACAAGATATCTTCTATTGTGGGGATGCACAATGTAAGGGTAAGTATCCAACGTTCGCTAAGCGTCTTTGGAAGGAACATAACGTACATCTTGATATTACTGAACAAGACAAGAAAGATATGCTTGAAGGTACTGTCGATATGTACACCTTCTCTTACTACATGAGTAATGTGGTGACTACGCACAAGATTGAAGATAAAGTTGGTGGTAACTTCGCAGCCGGTGCTAAGAACCCATACCTTAAGTATTCTGAATGGGGCTGGGCAACTGATCCAGATGGTTTGCAATATTACCTCGAAGTAATGTACGATCGTTACGAATTGCCATTGATGGTTGTAGAAAATGGTCTTGGCGCTGTTGATAAGATTAGCGATGACAGCAAGATTCATGATGATTACAGAATCGACTACTTGAGAATGCATATTGAAGCCATGAATCGTGCGATCGAAGATGGCGTTGATGTTCGTGCTTACACTACTTGGGGCTGTATCGATGAAGTCTCAGCTGGTACTGGTCAAATGTCTAAGCGTTACGGCTTTATTTATGTTGATCGTGATGATAACGGTGAAGGAACTTTAAAGAGAATGCCTAAGGATTCCTTTGATTGGTATAAGAAGGTTATTGCTTCAAACGGTGAAGATTTAGGCTAATTGCATAAAATATGGGTATAAGAAAGAGAGATGATTTGCTCATCTCTCTTTTTGTATATATAGACAGAGTACTTATTTTTAATAAATGTCAATATTCCATACAAAACTAAAGAGTGTATAATAAACTCTATCGATTTTGTATAGGAGTTGACATTTTGAATAGGAATGAGAAAAAGCACAAAAAAGTTTGGCTAACGATAGGGATAGTAGTAGCCGTACTTGTAGCACTAATTGGAGCAGGTGAAGCATACTTTTTTAACGTTGCTTTTACGCCTGGTGAAAAAAGTGTATTAAATAAATATTCGCACAATACGAAAAAAGATCCATTGGCTGCCAAAAAGAAATGGTATGCCAAGGTAAAGAAGCAACACTGGTATATGAAGTCGGCTACAAGTGATTATCGCTTAGATGCAAATTATATTCCAGCTAAGAACTCGCATAAGACTGTAGTGATTCTTCATGGTTTTGGCAACAATAAAGATACCATGGGGCCATATGCAGGCATGTTTCATGAATTAGGCTATAACGTTTTGCTTCCTGATGCTCGTGCACATGGTCAAAGCCAAGGTAAGTACATTGGTTATGGCTGGCCTGAAAAGTATGACGTTCGTAAATGGGTAGAAAAAGATATAGCTAAAGAAGGCAAGAATCAAAAAGTAGTAATCTTTGGCGTCAGCATGGGTGGTGCTACTACTATGATGACTAGTGGTATTAAGATGCCTAAGCAGGTTAAGGCTTATATTGAAGATTGTGGTTATACCAGTGTTAAAGATGAATTTTTGCATGAAGCACAAGATCTATACCATATGCCAAAACCTGTAGCTACAGCAGCCGTTGACTTATTGAGCGTTGTTAGCAAGGCAAATCTAGGCTTTTATTTAGGAGATGCATCATCTGTTAAATCAGTGAAAAAGAATAATAAGCCGATGTTCTTTATTCATGGTGGCAACGATCCATTTGTACCAACCAAGATGGTTTATGCAAACTATGCTGCGGCTAAAGGACCAAAGCAGCTGTGGGTAGCCAAAAAGGCAACGCATGCTCGTTCATTTGAAACTTACCCTAAAGAATATGAAAAACGTGTAGATCAATTTTTAAGTAAATATTTGTAAAAAAAGAAGCTAGATCAAATTCTAGCTTCTTTTTGTTGTATTATTTTGTCGCATTAGCAGGTTTTCTTCGTCCAATAATCCAAGTAATGATTAATGCAGTGATAGCTTCAACTATAATCATTGTGATTCTTGCTGGAATCTTGGTACTACCAAGCCATACGTCAAGAATAATAGAACCGATAATGATAATTCCCATCCAAATCCATTGAGATTTGTCAAAGGCAATGCCGTATTCTTCTTCACGACGTCTAATACCTGGCAAAATTGCACCCAGACCGATCAGTACGATTACGGCTACAATGTTAATGATCAATTCGTACCACCAAAGGCCACTGCCTTGCTTAACATCTTGTGGTGCAAAACCAAGGATGGTTGCTACGGCAGTAACAACTAACAAGGCAAGACCAACAAGCCAAGCAAGTTTATCGTTTTTAATGTAGACATATTTTGATGGGTACTTCTTTGAGTTCTTTCTTACTCTCATGAATGAGTAGAAGATCCAGCAGGTAACACCTGGTGAAACGATTGAGTTCAAGTTAAGCAACCAGTTGAAGATATCGTTCATGTCAGGTAAGAAGATACCTAAGATCATGATGAATGATGAAAGGGCAACAGTTAAGATGTAACCGTTAATTGGTAAGCCGTTTTTGTCCTTCTTACGTAAGAACTTAGGCATGTACTTATCACCAGTATCGGAGATAAGCATTCTAGTCATGGCATCAAGCAATACGGCAACCAAGGCACAGTTGAACAATAATGATGTCCAAGCCCAGAGGTAAAGCAAGAATTTACCCATACCGAATTGTTTACCAACCATGTCGAATACGTAGTAAGCACCGTTCATCTTCAAGTCGTTTGGAATGTGGTATGCGTCAAAGTAGATACCAAGTGCAAATGAACCAAGGATAGTTAAGAAAGCAGTCATGATAGCTAAAGTAATCATTGCCTTAGGGAAGTCTGACTTAGGTTTCTTCATCTTAGTTACATATGGTGCAACCAGTTCACACCCGTTCATGGCATAGATTAACATTCCGACGGTTGACCAGTAGTGCAAGTCGAATTTAGGAATGATTGTGTGCCAAGTAAATGGTTGGGTAGCCATGTGACCGCCTGATTTTGCCAAACCAACAAAGGCAAGGAAAACAAACAAGACAGTCATAATGACCATCAAACCACCACCAATACTGGAAAGGAATTCCATTGAGTTGGCAAAGTGGTGTTCAACGACAATGAAAACAATGAACACAACGAAAGTCAAAGCAGCAAACATGGTAGTAGGAATTTTATCTTGGAATCCCTTTGAACCGGTCAATGCCCAACCTAGGTCGACAATGATTTCGTTAGCGGAGTCTACAGCATAAGGAATTGAGGCTGCCCAGTATGTCCAAGCAGTGAAGTAACCTAAAAATTCTCCGTCAGTACCGCGGACCCATGATGAAAGTCCACCACCTTCTTCACTAAACGTAGAACCTAATTGTCCTACCATTAATGAGTAAGGTGTTACATAAAGCAAACACATGATAATCCAAGAGGTGATAACTGGCATCCCTTGGTTTTGGAAGTTGTACATGATATCGTCCAAGCCGATAACAGTACAAAGTGCCATCAAGGTCAAAACAGGCCAAGTGATGGCTTTCATTTTATTTGTTGATGTTAAATCGTCCAAGTAATTTTCATCCTTTTCTACTTAATAAAATAGTTTACATAAGTTAAGTAGAATTCCTGGCGATTTATTTTTATATTTCTCGTTCATAAATATCCTTTTCATACAATCCCTATTTATTCTACCCGTTGATACTTAACATGACCAGTAGTAAAACGGTTACTATTTTGTACAAAGCACTTTACTTATTTTGTGTAAGTATGTATAATACTAATTAAAAGTAAGTAGCACTACAAAAAAGGAGTGATTTGAATGACAGCACAACTTGTAGCAATTGAAATTATTATTTTGGGATTGAACTTTTTAACCAGAGAAAAAGCCTGTCCCTGAGAGAGTTAGAAAGCATAGGTAATTTATATATGGCAAAAACATCACAAATTATTCGTAATAAAAAAGTAGCAAAATTTTCAACTAGAGAATACACTCGCTGTGAGCGCTGCGGTCGACCACATTCTGTTTACCGGAAGTTTGGACTTTGCAGAGAATGCATGCGTGATTTAGCACATCAAGGTCAACTTCCAGGCGTAAAGAAAGCTAGTTGGTAAAAATAATTATAAAATACATGAAAAAGTTAAACGTAGTCCGCTTTTTTTGTTAAAGTAAAAAGAAGTTATTCAAATCAAACTAAGGGAAAGAGTTATGGAGAAATTTCATTTTACGAAACGAGAAAAGCTTTTTTTGTTGTTAGCTTTATTGGTATTGGTATTTTTATTTATTTCTAGTTCAATGACATATCATGAACAGGAATTGCATGATGGCACAGTTAGTAAATATTTTGGCTGGCTTGAAAATATTGTAGCTGGCTGGAATTTTACATATGGTGGGCGCCTTCATAATGCACAACTAGATGGTAGAGCAGGACTTGCTCAATTTGTTCTGCGTAAGATGGCCCATTTTGGCTCATACTTTTTATTAGGTGGCTTTGGCTATTTAGGCTTGCGCCGCATTTTTAAAATTAAATGGCTAGCTCCAATTTTGACCTGGTTTGCGGCTATTGCTTTTGCGGCTTTTGATGAATATCATCAGTTTTTGACTGGAGATAGAACACCGAGCGTACATGACGTAATATTGGATGCATCTGGTGCCTTAACGGCGATTATTTTAGTAATGTTAATTCTATTTTTGAAAAATAAGTATTCGACGAAGAAAAAATAGTTTTAAATATTTGACACCATTGAATTTTGAGGTGCTGTGAGTTAAGATAATATCGTTAATTAATATTAGAAAAAAGAAAGAAGGATCCTTATGTCAGGACATTCAAAATGGCACAATATTCAAGGCCGCAAGAATGCGCAAGACGCAAAGAGAGGTAAAATTTTCCAAAAGTTATCTCGTGAAATTTATATGGCTGCAAAGAGTGGTGGTCCTGATCCTGATGGGAATCCTACCTTACGTATGGTAATTGATAAGGCACGTTCAAACAACATGCCTAAGGACAACATCAAGCGGGCAATCAAAAAAGCTGAAGGTGGTTCAGAAGAACACTACGATGAAATCACTTATGAAGGCTACGCTCCAGGTGGTGTTGCTGTTTTTGTAGAAGCTTTGACTGATAACAAGAACCGTACTGCTTCAGATGTTCGTGTTGCCTTCACTCGTAATGGTGGTTCACTTGGCGCTACTGGTTCTGTTGCCTACATGTTTGATCGTAAAGGCTACATCGTAATTGACCGTTCAACTACTGATGCTGATGAAGATCAAGTATTGCTTGATGTAATGGATGCTGGTGGTGATGATCTTCAAACCAGTGATGATGCATTTGAAATCTACACTGATCCAAAGCAATTTGCAGATGTTCGTGACGCACTTATTAAAGATGGTTACAAGCTTGCAGATGCTGAATTGACTATGATTCCACAAAACACTACTCCAGTTCCAGCAGACAAGAAGGAACAATTTGAACACTTAGTTGATGCTCTTGAAGATAGTGACGATGTTCAAAATGTTTACACTGCAGCAGCTGATGAAGACTAATTATTAAATAGATAAATGACTCAACCAATTTGGTTGGGTTATTTTTTTGCTCTTTTTTCTAAAAGAATAAAATTTTTTAAATTTCTCAGAAAAAAATCGCCTTTTTTTGCGTATTAAATAGTGTGAGGCAAAAAAGGGGGATTTTTATGAAAACAAAGGAATTTATCAATGAATTACTCACTTCCGCAATTTCAAGTAAGGCGAGTGATATTTTCTTTTTTCCGAAAAAGGAAACGATGGTTGTACAGTTTCGAACTAACCAAGGTGTAATTACCCAAACCGACCTTTCCTTGAATGAGGGACAAGAAACTATTAACTTCTTTAAATATAGCGCTCAGATGGACATTGCAGAACATCGTAGACCTCAAGTAGGAGCAATGGCTTACGAGGTTGATCAAAAAGAATATTATTTGCGTCTTTCTAGTTTGGGTGACTTTTCAGATCAAGAATCACTGGTCATTAGAATAATTTATGAGATTAAGCAAAGTAAATATTTCTTTCCTCAGCAAATAGAATCGTTAGAAAGATCAGCTTTGCATCGAGGATTGATCGTGACTAGTGGACCCACTGGGTCAGGCAAAACAACTACGATGTATGAAGTCGCAAAAAAATTAAGTCCCAATAAAGTAGTAATGACTATTGAAGATCCAGTTGAAGTTCATGAACCTACTTTTTTGCAGTCACAAGTCAATAATGAAGCCGGAATTGACTATCAAAGTTTATTAAAAGCAGCTTTGAGACACCGTCCAGATATTTTGATTATTGGAGAAATTCGTGATCAAGGTACGGCAAGATTAGCAGTTGATGCAGCTTTGAGTGGACACTTAGTTTTTGCGACGGTTCACGCTAAAAGTACTTTGCAGACTATCTCACGTTTGGAGAGTTTAGGCATCAAGAATGATGAATTAGCTAATTGCTTGACTGCTGTGTCTTACCAAAGGCTGTTGCCTAGTGCAGTAGGGATGCAGTGTCTAATGGATATTGCTAAAGGCGAACTTTTAAATCAGGAATTGCAGCTAAGCGTGCGCAGTGACTTCGTTAATTGGCAAGAGAATATGCAGTTGTTGCGGAAAGGAGGGAAAATCGATGATGAAATATATGAGCAATTCAAAGAAGGATAGGCTAAATAGCGAAGAACAACTCGTTTTTTTAGATTATTTAAAACATAGTTTAGAAAATGGTTTTTCATTGATTAATTCGATAGAGCTGATGCCTGTTTTGTGGCCAAAGAAAAAGAAACTAATGCAAAAACTGGTTAAGCGAATGAAAGATGGGAATAGTTTTAGTGCTGAATTAATTCAATTAGGTTTCTCAAAAACAACGGTGACGCAGGTTAATTTGGCATTGCAGCAAGGAAACTTAATTGAATGTTTGAATCAATTATCTATTCTTAGTCGACTCAAGCAAGAACAAGTTAAAAAATTGCGAGCAGAGTTATCCTATCCATTTGTCCTAGCAATTATGATGGTGATTTTACTTGCTTTTATGCAGTCATTTATTTCTACTCAATTTAGCGATGGTAATGAGCATTCTGGTGATTTGGTCATGCTAGGATTGATTGGAGTTGTACTTGCTGGAATATATTTTTTAGCAAGAATAATTGTTTTACTCAACAAACAGGATTACGACTCAATGCAAAGATTAACTAAATATCCCATTATTGGACCAGTGATTTTGCTATATGTGAATTATTTGCTCGTGTATGACATCGGGATGCTTTTAGCCAGTGGTTTTTCATTGCAAAAAATGTGTGAATACGCATCAAAGCAGGAAAAAGGATCCTTGCAGCAAGCCTTGGGACAAAAAATAGGGCATCAATTAGCTGAAGGAACAAATTTGGAAGAGATCGTAGAACAAGAAGTCTTTTTACCGAATAGCTTGTTAGTTTTGCTTAAAACAGGTTCGGAAAGAAAAAACTTAAGTCAAAGCTGCTTAATGTTAGGGCGTAGCTTATTTATTGATTTAACTCAAAAAATAGAAAAATTAGTTGTTAACGTACAGCCATTTTGTTTTATCTTGATTGGCTTTTGCGTGATTGGCATGTATTTGAAATTATTAATGCCAATGTATTCAATGATGCAAGGACTTTAAGGAGAAAAATATGAAAAAGAAAATGAAGAAATATTTGTTAAATATTTTAGCTAAAAGCCGTAGACAAGAAGGCTTTACTCTAATTGAAATGGTGGTTGTGATTGCTATTATCGTCATTTTGATGGTGTTGATTGTGCCAAATATGTTGAATCAAAAGGAAAAGGCAGAAACGAGAACTTCAGATGCCTTTAAGACTACTTTGCAAACACAGGTGGAAATGTATAAAGATGATGGACACGATACACCTAGCAAATTTGAAGATTTACAGGGTGAATTTTTAACTAAAGATCAAGTAAAAAAGGCAAATAAGAGTTTTAAATTAGAAAATGGCAAAGTTACTGATATTAATAAGAAATAAATATAGAGCTTTTACTTTGATTGAAACGATGATTACTTTAGCTATTTGTTGCGGGATGCTGTTAATTGGCAGTTTACAACTGCAAAAATATCAACACCGTTTAATTTTTGATAATACAGTAAGAGAAGTAAATGCTGCTCTTGATCAAGCATCTCGAATTAGCACGATAAAGGGACATGCCGTTACCGTCATTTTTTCCGAGGATCAACATTATATAAAATTAATCGGTGGTGGTCATGAAAAGCAAGTAAATATTGATAAAAATATTGATATTAAAGGTTTGAACAAATTTGTTTTTACTAAAACTGGACGCTCTGTTCCTGGGACAATAACGTTTAGCGGTTATGGGATGAAAAAAGCTGTGAAATATCAAATGCTATGGGGACGAATGGCAAAATGAAAAAAGTAAAGGGATTTTTTATATTCGAAAGCGCCATTGCCATTATCATTTCACTATTTGCTGTAAGTTGCCTTTACTTAACTGTTGCTGAAAGTCAAAAAAATGGTCGTGAAATGGAATTAAAAACTGATCGTGTCTATGCCTATCATGTGTTAAAGGCCAACAATCTGGATCAGATAACGGTACATGATCACGTTTATGAAAGGATAGGGCAGCATTATCTTAATGATAAAAATACTAACCAAAAATACAAGATTGCAGACTAAAGGATTCATGTTAGCAGAAGTCATCTTTTCTCTTTTTATTACTATCCTGGTCCTTTCCATTTTGCAAAATCTGCTGTTAAGTATTAAAAGAGCCAACATGCATGAAAATCAGCATGTAAATGATATTGCTTATGCATATGTGCAGTTGAATAATTTTATGCATACTGAGGATACGAAAACTGTTTATCCGATCGTGAAAGATTCCAAAAGCAATAGGATAGTTTTTATGCGAGTTAATAAAAATGATGAAAAAGAACAGTATGCGATTGAATATTATTTAAAAAATCATGTTTTAAAGGTATCAAAAGCAGAAGCTGGGCGGGGTGGATATATGCCGCTTATTTTCAATATAAAATCGGCTCAGTTTGTCACTAAAAAAGATCAAATTATCATTCATGTAGTAGAAGAAAATAAAGGAAAATCAGATTTAGTTTTCAAGCTTGATGAAGAACCTAAACCAGAAAGAGAGAAAAAGATTGTTAAAAATAAAAGGAAGCGCATTGCTTAGCAGCATTTTAGTTTTAATTACGACTTTGCTTTTTATCAAAATGTATCAAGAAGTCTATTGCGCAAGCATGGAGAATAATTTGATGATTATCAAATATTTGTCTGGTAAATAACTTTCCTTGCACCTCTTCTTTCCTTTCTTTAAAATAATGAAGGTAATGGAGGGACGTTATGGGAAAATTTGAGAAACTTTTTAATCAATTTTTAGATTGCGTACAAACTTTGCAAAAAGCCCTGAATGTTTCATTTACAGAAGCCTTAGTTGAAACATTTGATAATTTAGAGCAAGGTAAAATCAAAGTCGAAAATGGTGCACCAGATGAACAAACTGTTGCAGAATTAAGTAAAAAATATCAGTCACTTGATTATGATGAGATTAGTCAAAAAGATAAGGCGCAAGTTTTTACTTTTTTAACTTTAAAAGCAATTAATGATGATGGCTTTGATGTTAATAAGATGCCAACACCACCAGCAATTTCAACTGTAATTGCAATGTTAATGCATAAATTGGTGAAGAATGAAAAGGTTGAAATAGTTGATCCTACAATTGGTACTGGAATTCTGCTGTTTTCAATCATTTCACAATTAAAGGCCTTAAACCATTCTAAAGATAACTATCAATTAGTCGGAATTGATAATGATGAAGAAATGCTTAACTTAGCAGATGTGGCAGCACACTTGAATGACTTTGACATTGAACTTTATTGTCAAGATGCATTAATGCCATGGATGTGTTCTAATCCGGATGTAGTAGTAAGCGATTTGCCGATTGGCTATTATCCAGTTGATGAAAATGCTAAAAAATTTGAAAATCGAGCAGAAAAAGGTCATTCATTTGCACACTTACTATTAATTGAACAAATAATTAAGAACTTAAAACCTGCGGGTTATGCATTTTTAGTTGTTCCTAAATCAATTTTATCAGGCAAGATTGGTGCTGATTTTATGCCATGGTTAACGAAAAAGGTATATTTGAAAGCCATTGTCGAATTGCCTGATGATATGTTTAAAAATAAATTTAATCAAAAGTCGATCCTTGTTTTCCAAAATCATGGAGAAGATGCCAAGGCTAGTGAAGTTTTGTTAACTAAACTAGATTCTTTGAAGAAAGAAGAGGCTTTGATTCGTTTTAATGTCAAATTGAACGAGTGGTATACTAAAATCAATCATTAATTCGGGATTACTTAACTTTTATTGAAAGAGGAGGAAATTATTTTTATGAAAAAGGTTTTGGCAATTAACTCTGGTAGTTCATCTTTTAAATATAAATTATTCTCATTGCCAGATGAAAAAGTTATTGCAAGTGGTATGGCTGATCGTGTTGGATTAGACAATGCTTCCTTTGAAATTAAATTGGCTGATGGCAGTAAGCATGTAGAAAAAACAGAAATTGCCGATCAAGAAGCTGCAGTTAACTTATTAATTAAATTCTTGAAGCAATTCAATGTAGTAGATGATTTACATGAAATCGTTGGTGTGGGTCACCGTGTAGTTAATGGTGGTGAATACTTTACTGATTCTACTATTATCACTAAGGAAAACTTGCCTAAGATTTATGAATTAGAAGATTACGCTCCACTTCATAACCCAGCTGAAGGCCGTGGAATTGAAGCATTTATGAACGTATTGCCAGAGGTGCCACAAGTAGCTGTATTTGATACTACTTACCACCGCGCTCTAGATCCAGTTCATTACTTATATTCTCTTCCTTATAAATATTATGAAAAATATGGCGTCCGCAAGTATGGTGCCCACGGTACATCAATCCGTTATACTGCACCTCATGCTGCTAAGATGCTTGGTAAAGATCTAAAAGACTTGAAGTTGATTATTTGTCACCTAGGTTCAGGTGCTTCAGTTACTGCTGTAAAAGACGGTAAATCATTTGATACTTCAATGGGCTTTAGTCCAATTGCTGGTATTACGATGGCAACTCGTTGTGGTGATATTGATCCATCACTTATTCAACATTTGATGCATGTTGAAGGTAAGTCAATGGATGAAATGATTCATATCTTGAATCACAAATCTGGTTTACTTGGTTTGTCAGGTATTTCTCCAGATATGCGTGATGTTCGTGAAAGCGACACAGATCGTGCTAAGTTAGCTAGAAAAATCTTCATTAATAGAATTGTGCGTTACGTTGGTTCATATATTGCTGAAATGGGCGGCGTTGATGCTATTATCTTTACTGCTGGTATTGGTGAACATGATATGGGCGTACGTAAAGAAGTAATGGATGCTTTCAAATACATGGGCGTTGAACCAGATTACGAAGCAAATGAAGAAAACGGCGAACATTTCATTACTAAGCCAGATTCTAAGGTAAAGGCAATGGTTATTCCAACTAACGAAGAATTAATCATTGAACGTGATGTAGTTCGTTTAACTGATATTAATTAAGCTTTTTATTCGCAGGATTCATTTGTCTATGCTACAATAGTAGAGTCTCAAGGGGATGTTTTGGGATTCGACAGGCGTAGATTCGCATTGACTGCGATTCGTAGGTTACGTCTACGTAAAAACGTTACAGTTAAATATAACTGCAAATAACAAAAATTCTTACGCATTAGCTGCTTAATTTAGCGCATGCGTTGCTCTTTGTCGGTTTACTCGTGGCTGACACTGAGTATCAACTTTAACGAGTTACGTTTAACTACCTCACCTGAATAGTTGAAAAGAGTCTTAACAGGTTAGCTAGCTCATCCTAGCCCTGTTATATGGCGTTTTGGGCTAGTGAAGTTCAAGTAATATAACTATGATCGTAGAGGTCAGTGACGGAATGCGTTTGGACAGGGGTTCAATTCCCCTCATCTCCATATTAACTTCTTTAAATTAAGTGAAAGCCTTGCTGTATCAAGGTTTTCAAATATATCTAAGCTATTTTGACCGAAAAATGATCGAAAAGATGATTTTTAAGGCTAAAATAGCTTATTTATTTCTAGGCGCGCTTGCTCTCTTCCTTCTTTAGTTGAGTGAGTGTATACATCTAATGTTAAATCTACTTTAGTGTGTCCGAGAATCGAAGCAACGTCTTTAGGATTGATGCCGGATTGGTTAAGCAGGGTAGAGAATGTATGACGTAAGCCATGAATAGTTATTTGTTTTAAATCAGGATCAATCTTATATATAGCTCTTCGCCATTGATCCGGCTTACTGGGTCTTAAAAAGTTGTTATCTGCAGTGTGGAATAATTTATCTGAAAGATCGCTTCTATAGTGTTTTAATTGTGCTGCTAAACGATCATCCAAAGGGACATAACGCTTTTTATTTCCTTTAGGGAGTTGAGTTATATATTTATTATCCTTGCCATATGCGGTAGTGCGTTGGATGTATATTCTTTGTTTGTCAAATTCGATGTCTTGCCATTCCAGTCCTAAACCTTCACATTTACGCATACCGGTAGAAGCCAGGATAGAGAAGTAAATATAAGCACGTTCGTTATATTGTTTTGCAGCATCAAGAAATTGATGTATTTCATCTGCTGTATAAAAGTTATGTGCTATATCACGTCGCTTTTCAACAGTTGCTTTTTTAGGCAATAGGGAAGCTCTAGCAGGATTTCTATTCAACAGATTAATATCTATCGCATATTCAAAAATACGGCGCATATACCAGAATAGAACCTTATAATTAACGTATTCTGTCGAAAGTTCAAGGAAATAATCAGCAATTTCTGCTGTTGTAATTTGATCGATGTATTGACTACCAAACTTATCTTTTAAGTGCACTTTATACATTGTTTCAGTTTTCCATAGCGTCGATTCTTTTACATTTCGACTATAAAAAGGCAGCCATTTTTTATAAAGTTCATCAAAAGTAATCTGTTTTTCTTTAATAAAATCTTGAGCGTCTTCAGCAGCCATTTTTTTATATGCGGCATCGGCTTCTTCGTAAGAATTAAAACCACGCCGGGTAGTTTCTACTTTCTTTGTACCTTTCATCCCGAGATAAATTCTAAACATGTATTTTCTTTTACCGTTCTTGAGCTTATAAGACTTAATCGCGGTATTTTTTCGTTTAGGCATAATAATCCTTCCTTTCAAAAAAATCATGGTACAATATGTGTGAATCGTGTGGAGCCTACTAATGCAAGTCGTTAGTAGGTTTTTATTTTTTGTTCAAAATTAAACTGATGTTCTTTTAGTGGGTAAAAATAAAAGGCGTTTTAAGCCTATTATTGTTTATACCATTTAAATTCAGTGTGATTAAAAGTTTTAGAATGTCCGATAGCTTGTGGGCCATTATAGAAAGACATATAAACACCATTTCTATTTTCTTCTGGTGAGTAATTTACACCGGCAGTAACAATAGCTCTACCTATTAATCCGCTTGTGCGTTCTCCAACTATTTGTTTATCATCGTCACTTAGATTTAAGAAATTATCACCATCAACGTAAACCAATGCAGTTTTGTTAGGCTGAATTTTAATTCCTACCAAATAATTAGCATAATTGTAATTACTATTTCCATCTGTAGCATCTTTTTGATCGTCTTTTAAAGCTGCAACTAATTCTTTATTAATTGCTTTAACTTGCTTTTGGCTATAGTGACTAGAAGTATCCTCACTTTTGCTACTGCTAGTTTTACTTTCTTCTGTAGTTTGACTACTAGAGCTAGAAGTAGTAGATGAAGATTGCTGCGTAGTTGGTTCACTGGAGCTACTGGAATCGTCTGGCATCTGTTGTACAGCTACTACAAAAAGTACAAACGCAATAATAGCAGTCACGATAGAGTAAAGCGCTTTCTTCTTTTCTTGTTTATTATCTTTGTATTTTTTACTTCGTCGCCAGAAAACTATAGCAGCTACGATTGATGCGATAACAATAATGTCAAAAAATGCAACAAGAACATAAATCATAGTAAATAACCTCCATTTAGATTACAGAATTAATCTTTATCCTTTAAATCTATATTTTTGCAGTTCTTCACGAACTAACCAATAATTATCAGTTCCAATATACTGCGCTAAATTTAGCCAGTTAGCATTCATAGTGTCATAGCCTAAATTAGCATATTCTTTAACCTTCTCACTAACTACAAACTTATTGGCTCCACTTTCATAGCAGTCATGCGCACGACTGTTAGTTTTATAATTGCCAATCACATTATCATCATTTTCAGCGTGACCAACTTCGTGTAATATGACTTTTTCTGTTTCCTCATCGGATAGATTTTCTTTAACAAAAATAAAATCAGGTACATTAGCAGGCGTATGAATTATATATCCTTTGCCCTCAATATCTTTGTATACCAGTTTCAAATGATATTTATTAAGTAAATGTTTGATGCGAGCACGCATAACTTTCACCTTAGTTCTTGCCTTCAAAATATCCTTTAAGGTAACTTTTGATTATTTCACGGTCGTGTTCAGTCATTATCTTTCCATCATAAGAATGAGCAGTATCTAACATTTCTTCTAAATCAGTGTTAGTAATCGTTTCTTTTTGATCGATACCTCGCAATTCGTCAACAGAAACTCCCAACACATCCGCAACTTTGGCAAGAGAATTCATATTTGGAACTTGCTTTTTCCATCTATAAATACTATTTTCACCAATTTCGGCATGTTGAGCGGTTTCTTTTAAACTCCATCCTTTTTTATTTTTAGCAATTTCTTTAATTCGCTCAACTAGCTCCATGTCAACATTCCATCACATTCTAAAAAATAAAATTACTGTTTTCGATAAAAATGTATTGACTAAAGTACTGAATTCAGTTATTATTTAATCGTCAAGTAATTAATAAACAAATAACTAAGAAACAGTGACTAAGCCAAACATAAGAATAATAGGCGTTTAAGCCCTTTTATTTTTAAGTTAATAGTACTGAATTCGATAATATTTGTCAATTATTTGATTAAAAAATAACCGTTTTAAATAAGGAGTTGAAATTAATGCCAATTGAAGAAGCTTTAGCAGAATCACGTAAAAACTTGGAAAAAAAGATCAAGATTGCTCTTTTAGATAGAGGAATGACACAAAAAGAACTATCTAAGCTTATAAAAGAAAATCCACAGCAAGTAAATAGAGCGATCAAAGGTGACTCTGCCCCTAAGTCAATCGAACTTAGAAAGAAAATTTATCAAATTCTCAATATTGAGGGGATGAAATAAATGAATGACTTGCAAAAAGGCATATATCAGCTAGTTGTGCAGGAAGTTAAACGCACTCAACCTAAACGAGAGCAAAACTTATTGAATAAAAAGGATGCTGTAAAGCTTATTGAAAAATACACAAAGCAATACACCTTAATGGAATTTCTTAATGCTACAGATGCAGCTAGTGTCTTGGGAATGAGCGTGACTCAATTTTGGCGTATTCGTCAAAAATACAACGTGCCAGTTTATGTAATGGACGGAATGAAGCGTTATAAAAAATCGGACTTAATAAGATTTGCCGAAAATAATTGTGTGAAGGGTTATGCGTAGTGGAAAGGAAAAGAAAATGGAAGATCAAATTCAACTTTTTAATTTTGAAAATCAGCAAGTAAGAACTTTAAAAATTGATGGTGAGCCTTACTTCGTCGGTAAAGATGTAGCTGCAATTCTTGGCTATTCTAGAACAGCAGATGCTATAAAACAACACGTTGATGAAGAAGATAAAGGGGTCGGTAAAATACAGACCCCTGGCGGAAAACAAAATTTAACCATTATTAACGAATCCGGATTATATAGCTTAATCCTAGCAAGCAAAATGCCAAACGCTAAAAGATTTAAGCGCTGGGTAACTTCTGAAGTACTGCCAACAATTAGAAGACATGGCGCATATATGACAGATGAAAAGGCGTTTGACGTTGTGAACAACAAAGATGGCCTAGCAAGTTTACTACAACAAGCCGCCGACCAACTCCGACAAAAAGATATTCAAATCGAAAAAATGAAGCCTAAGGCGTTGTTCGCTGACTCGGTAGCAACAAGTAAATCGACTGTTTTGGTTGGAGAACTCGCCAAAATCTTACGCGGTAACGGTGTAGATATCGGAGCAACAAGACTTTTTAAGTGGCTCCGTGAAAATGGCTATCTCATTAATAGAAAAGGTAGTGACTGGAATATGCCAACTCAAAAAGCAATGAATATGGGATTATTCAAGATCAAAGAAACTACTATCAATCACTCAAACGGTGCTACTTCGATTAGTAAAACACCTAAAGTCACCGGTCGAGGACAACAGTATTTTGTTAACAAGTTTTTGAAAGCAGAAATGGAAGAGGTATAAAAATGCAATTTAACAGTATTGAAGAAACATTCAACTGGCTTTTAAGTATCAATGATTCAGATAAACCAGGAGCCTTAATGGTTGATGGACACGCAGCTTCTTTAAAAGAACTACAAGACATTAACTTTCAAGCGATTTCTTTTATTAAAGATTGCTGGAAACAAGACAAAACTAGAGAACTACCAGATAGTCAGTTAATGGATATGACTAAGAAGATTATTAAAAATCATGATGAATATATCATAGTTCGGCTCTATGAAGCTGGTAATCATGAAAATCTGCCTGCTATGCAAACTAATAGCCACGCTACTAACATTAACGCTACGGCTGCTGTCCTTGCTCTTTATCAGCAATTAAAAGATGAAAGCAAACGGGCTGGTACTTATGAAGCCTTCAAGTTCATTGAAGACCACATTAACACTAAGGATATTTAAGGAGGGATGCACGATGAAGAGCGAACTTAAAAAATGCGAAGAAGAAATAACAAAACAAGGCGTAGCTTGGGCTAACGGAGTTCTTAGGGCTAGAAGAGAACTTAAAGAAGTAGAAGATGACCCAAGTGCATTAGAAAAGTTAAACCTAACTATTAATCAGCTTATCAAGATTAGAGATAAGGGACTAGATTTAGGGCTTAAGTGGAATTTATTAATGCTTGCAGAGAAGAAAGGCTAACAACAATGAGAATTTTAGAAAGAGGCTTAGAAAAATGGACAGATTTCATCAATACTTACTTCGACGTAGACAAGACCGTTACGAAAAAAAGCGCGTTGCTAATCTTTTGCGGAATAGCAATAGTTTTGGGACTACTGCTAGTTTATCTAGTCAACAACCCCACCGAATTTTTAAACGGGACTTACTAGAATTTGATGAAACAAAAAAGGACTCACTCGTGGTACAAGTGAATCCTTACGAATTACCTATTAGGTAACAGAAAAACTAAGGAGATTATAACATGAATTTATTTGAAATTAACGCTTCTATCGAAAAAATCAAAGAAAAAATGGACAACGGCGATTTAGATCCTGCCGTATTAATTGACACACTAGATAGCCTAGAAGCTACTAGAGATGACAAGTTAGACGGGTTAGCCGGCTGGTATGACTCCAACAAAGCTACTCAAGACTTCTTAACCGAAAAAATTAAAACGCTGTCTAAAGAAAAAAAGCGTCTTGAAAATCTTAACACTAGAATCATGTCTTACATGACAGACACCATTGATGCCAGTGGTGCTAAGCAGATTAAGACTACTAACCATATTCTTAAACCACGTAATTATAGAGCTTCTACTTACATCGATGATGAAGCGCTAATTCCTAAAGACTTTAAGAAGACGGAAACAGTTGAAAAGATTGATAAGAAATTGATTTATGCGGATCTAACAGCCGGGAAACTAGTTCCAGGTGCCCACCTAGAGCCTAACCGCAAGACAACAATCATGTAGGAGGTCAACTATGGATGCTGAAAAGAAGAAAGAGTTAGACAATGCTCTAACTAAAACAACTCATTTAGAGCCTACTGACAAAGATAAAAATAAATCTGATAAAGATACCAAAGAAGCTCCAAAAAACGAGCCAGAGGTAAAAGAGAAACTTAAACAGTCACCTAAAAAGAGTAAGGCAGAAACTTTAACGCTCGATGAAAAGATTGTATCTATTCAATACCTGCTAAAAGTACCTAAGGATCGTGACAATGACTACGGTGGCTTTAAATACCGGACTGCAGAAGACATTGAAAGTCAGCTCAAAGTCTTTGAAAAGGATCTAAGAGTTATGGTCCGTATGGAAAATGAAGAACCGATATGTGTAGGCAAATTTAACTACATTAAGTCTAATTGGATTATTAAAGATTTGGTAAGCGGTGAAGTTAAACGTTTTAGTGCTGTAGCAAGAGAAGATGACACACGAAAAGGCATGGATGCGCCGCAGCTATCCGGTTCATCATCCAGTTATGCACGTAAAAGAGCACTAGACGGTTTCTTTATGCTAGATAACCGGCAAGATGATCCAGACAGCAATGAGAGTTATAAGAAGAGCCGAAGTGTGAAACAAAATTCACAAAACGCACAATACAGTAACTATAAAAATAAGCTGCAACAAGCAAAAAACTGGTCAACGACTTATAAAGGCAAAAAAACTACAGTCGGGGTTATGGCCACTTATCTCTCAAATAAAAATGGACCACACTACCAAGATGCAAAAGCATGGGCTAATAGCTTAGATGATAAGAGCGCAAAAGTCCTTAATTATCTATTAAAAAATATGAAGTAGGGAAACGATATGGCACAAAGAAGAATGTTTAGTAAGCAGATTACAGATACAGATGCGTTTTTAGATATGCCAGCCACGGCGCAAAACCTGTATTTCCATCTGAATATGCACGCAGACGATGATGGCTTTTTAGGAAATGCGAAAACTATCAGAAGAATGATCGGTGCTAGTGAAGACGACTTAAAAGTTTTAGTAGCAAAACAATTTATTCTAATTTTTCCAGATGGTGTAGCAGTTATACGAGATTGGCATATACATAATTACATTCAAAAAGACCGATATCATCCTACGGTCTACGAGAAAGATAAACAAAAATTAAAGTTAAGCAATGCTAAGCAATATGAACTTCAACCAGCTAAAAAGCCTGTTGAATCAACGATTCAAGAGAATGCTAGCGGAGTGGATACATCATGTATACAAGATGATAACAAAATGGATACCGAGGTTAGGTTAGGTAAGGTTAGGTTAGGTAAGAGTAAAAATAATAAAAAAGGCACGTCACAAAGTGCCGAGCCGATTCCTTACAAAGAAATTATCGATTATCTCAATAAAAAGACCGGTCAAAACCTACACTCTACTACTAAATCTTATCAACGTTTGATTAAAGCAAGATGGAATGAAGGCTACACGCTAAAAGACTTTAAAACTGTTATCGATAATAAGGCATTTGAATGGCAAGGTACCGAGTTTTGGAAATACATGGTCCCTAGAACCTTGTTTGCTGCTAGTCACTTTGATGACTACTTAAACGCTAATAAGCGTAAGCCTGATAGTGCACCATCTAGCGGTGGTTATGGTGGCGATTTAGGTATACGAGCTATCAATGACGATGATTTACCTTTTTAGGAGGTGAGCTAAATGCAAGGATTATCAGATATTAGGATTAAAACCAAAAAAGTAGCGGATAAATGCCCTATTCACGGAATTAACCTGATTGTTGATTCCTATGGCAAAGGGGAGCCGTTTTGCCTGAAATGCACGCAAGAAAAAGTAAAAAAAGAGCAGCAGGACTTAGTATCCAGTTTTAAAACACGACAAGTTAAAGAAGTGCTTACTACTCGCAGTTTAGTTAGTGATCCAGAGGATTTTAAAAATACTTTTGCTAATTTTAAAGCTGAAAAAGGTAGCAAAGAAGCTCAAGTAGGCAATGGAACCTATTTAATCGCTAAAGAGTTTATCGATAATCCGAGCCATAAATATAAGGACTTTTGGATAAAAAAAGAAAATCGAGAACGTAAGCGCAAAAAAATGGAATTATTGCCGTTAGAACATGGTAAGCCATTGACAGCTCTACTATATGGAACTCCAGGAGAAGGTAAGTCTCATTTAGCTATGGCAATGCTTAACGAGATTAATAAAAAGAGCGATCAAAAATGTTTATTCATTGATATTAGTACTCTTTTTAGAAAAATTTACGAAAGTAAGCAGAATCCTAATAGCTGGTGGACAGAGTTTAACGCTCAAAAATTACTAACTGGTGTTGATGTTCTAGTCCTGGATGATCTAGGAAGCGAAAGCTCTATGACCAGCGTTACAACTAATGCTACGCAATTTAGGCAAGACATTTTAAAGCAGATTTTTGATAATCAGAAGCGTCTTATTGTAACTACGAATTTGACTTTGCAGCAGCTAAAAGAAGTTTATAACCCTAAAATCGTAAGCCGTTTACTGTCTGACTCAAATGGACGCAGAATCGATTTTTCAGGTATCAGTGATAAGAGAGGACTCTAATGACAAATAAAAGAACAGAAATAGAAATAGCGTTTGAATCTAGCGTGATGCAATATTTGAGCATTCTTAAATATGCCAAACATCACACTCCTTTAGGAGAAGACCCATACAAGGTAGCAGATCATGTTTTTACCTGCTTAATGAATCAAAGCAGTCAGGATCAAACCAAAGAGGAAGAAAACGATGACTAAAGAAGACAAGTTACAAAGAAAGTACTTAAATCGCATTTTTGCAAGTTGCATCATTGAGAAAAGCCATTTTCGCCGCTTGTATATCAGTGAACAAGTTAAAAATTTAGCAAAATTGCGTGGTGAGAGTGAAGAATATGTACTTTTAAGCATTAAGAACAGCCTAGAAGAGCAGATAGAAGCCGGTACTGTATTTAGTGCTAATTTGTCAAAAATTCTTACTATTAATGCTGATTTAACAGCAATGCTAGAAGTGCAGGAGGAAGTACATGCTTAGTAAAAAAGAAATTTTAAAAGCAAAGTTTGGTTTAAAAGAAAAAATGAATCAAGAAAAGAAGGAATTAGATGGCATAGGAGTTTATAAGCTCCTAAAGCAGAGCAACGATTTTGCTAAACGACATCTAGAAAGTGTTGAATCCTGGGAGTGGATAGGCAGCTCTAACGAGCCGTATTGGAATGCCGAACAACTAGATAAAGCCGTTCCTACTTACTGGTATATCGGGCGTAATCGAGCTATTGAGTGGAAAATCCTCGAAATTCAAATCAACGAAGAAAATAAATTGCGTTGGCGCATGTTTGGCTTAAATCATTTAGCAGGTGAAATGACATGGATGACAGACGAAAGAAGTGAAAGTGATGATTAAAGTTAAAACTTTTTATGCTTATTCAGATAATTTTGACAATTTAGTAAATGAATGGTTGGCAAAGCATTCCAATATAAAAATTATTAATCGCATTTTTACTAAAGATTGGACGCCCGCTGATACTTTAGGCAATCAAAAATTACAATTTTATCTTTTTATTGAATACAAGGAGCTAAGAAATGATAAATAGAACAGTATTAACCGGAAGATTAACACGTGACCCGGAGTTAAGAACCACAGGTAGCGGTATATCTGTAACTCAATTCGTATTAGCTGTTGACCGTCCACACTATAAAGGCAAAGAAAGTGGAGCCGATTTTATTTCATGTGTGGCATGGAGAAAGACGGCGGAACTAATTAGTACTTATTTTCATAGGGGTTCTCTAGTTGGTATTGATGGCCGTGTGCAAACACGAAGCTACGATGATAAAGCTGGTAATAGAGTTTACGTTACAGAAATCGTAGTAGAAAACGTTACCTTCTTAGAATCAAAAAAAGATGCTAATAGCAATACTGGTAACGCTGGGAACAATAGCACTGCTAAAAATGATCCGTTTGAGGGAAATAGCGGACCTGTTGAGATTACTGAAGACGATTTACCATTTTAGAAATTGAGAGGTATTTAAGATGACGATTGAAGAATTTGAAAAAGAACTTCAACACGGTGCAAGTGATTCAAAGGTTCATGTTGAGGAAGAAAAGAAAAATATGTTTCGCGTAAAAAGGCATGATTCCAATGGCCTAGTACTAGGGAACTCTTATGCCGGTACTGTTCGTGTATATATCGATGAACGATTGATATTTTCTCTTGTTCCACCTCGAAAAGACGGGATTAATTGCTGGTATGTAGATTTTGAGGGAGACATTACGGCAGTTACTGCAAATGGTCTTCACGTATATATCGGTATGCTAAAAGTTGCTAATAAGTTTATGAAGGAGCATGAAGATGAAGAAATCAAAAGATAAAAATGACGACGACATTAAACGAGCTTTGAAATATGCTCGGGAGTTAATGTCAATGGATTGGCGAGTAAGATCGGATTGCGCACTAGATGGTGAATTTTATGGATGGTATGGTTTAACGCCTGAAGAATTTATAAAGAAATATTCCAAGGAGTATGAGGATGAAAGTTAAATATATTGCTGAATCATATGGACATGATGAATTTGAAAAAGAAATCAATGACTTTATCAAAGACAAGTAAGTTTTGATATTTCAGATTGCGTTTTTACTATGAATCAAATGAAAAATACAGTACTAAATATTTTTGAGGAGGATAAATAATGGTTAGCTACAAAGAAATGGTTAGAAAGCAAGGAAAGCTTGAAAGCAAATATACTTTTGGCTGGACTATTGATAAAGATGGTAAACCTTTATCTCCTAAACGCTTTGAATTGCCAGAATATGTACAAGATCGTGTTGATTGGGTTATTAATCATATCTGGAATGAAAATGCTCTTGGAGAACCAATTCTAACTTTCTGGGGTGCTGCACAACTATTGTTAGATTTCGAGCATGAAAAAGAATTAAAAGAGCAATATGAGGAGCAATTCGACGACTGGAAGCCATTTGATGATAAATATAAGACTTACTTTAAAGACGCGTGGTTTGGCGATTATCGACAAATTAGAGTACTAGAAGCTATTATTTTCGTCCGGTAGGTAATAAAGCAATGAATTTACTAGAAAATTATATTTTACCTGGCTATCAAGTAAGAAAGATGTCACGTGAAGAAGTCCCTTTTGAATATGATGATGAAGGATTTGTCGAATTTAAAGGTAAAGTTGATTGCTACGGTAATGTACAACAAGTACATAAAATATTTTCTGCTGAAGAATGGACAGTTGTTAAGAAACGCGGTTATTACATGGGGTAAGAATGACATGGTTAAAAACAAGGTAATTTACGAATGAAAAAATGAAGAAGATTGTAGGCAATAAATAATTGGCGATAACGAAATAAGTCTAACAGCAAGGTTAGGGACATTAAATTTCTTAACCAAACTGGGCATAGAACAAAATGGAGAAAAGACAGCTATGAATATAGATGAATTTAAAGAAAAAGCTAGAGGAAATCAATCCCTTTTTAGCTGTAATTTCCAATGAGGGAAAGGTAAAACAAATTATTTATGATAGAGGATCCATAGTTCCGCGGCTACATTACTATGTGATTTTTGATATTGATGTTGGATGGCAATGCTGTACTCAAAAACTCTTAAGCGATCACGAACGAGAACAATTGCAGCACTTATTAGTAGAAAACGGGTTATTTCTTAATGAAGACGATCTATTCAATACCGTAAACACTACTGAAGGCGATGATGATATTACTACAGAAAAGTCAGACAATAATAAATTTATCGAATATACAAACTATTTAGCTGATACTCTCCAGGAAAAGAATTTAGCCTATGGCGATTCCTTTACCAAAACTATGGATAACTGGGGCTTAGAAGCACTAGGTATTAGATTAAGTGACAAGCTTAGCCGAATTGCATCCCTGGTTAAACAAGGAAAACTCAAAGAAAATGATGAAAGTTTAGAGGATACATTACTAGATTTAGCCGGATACGCTGTATTAGGAATCAAGTATTTAAAAGAACACAAAGATGAATTAAACGCTAAATAGTAATTATAGGAGTATGAGAGTGAGTTTTATTAGGGGATTACTGGAATTAATAATCGTTATTGGAACTATTAGTGTCGTGTACTGGGTTGGTTTACTAGCTAACGACGCAATTAATGAATTAAGAGGGAAAGGCCATGTTAGTAGATGGAGTACAAGTTACGCCCGACAACGTGCAGGATTGGAGCGCAAAAAGATTATCAGAGTTGAAAGCGGTCCTAGAGACGAATATAGAAAACAATGCCGGAAACTGCAACGAAGAATTGCTACTGACTCGAATTATCGAGATAGAAATAGATAGACAGAACAGAGTTAATAATATTAATTTATCCGCAGACGCGAAGAAGGAATGGTTAGTTAAGAGATTTACCAATAAGTACGGTATAACCATTGATTAGGTTTAAGGAGGTCTAGTTGTGGTCGAAGAAAAAGACAGGATAGTAGTTCTAAGAGAATTGCATTATTACGGTTTGGATGATGATGACATTACGTTCAAAAATTATGAGCAAGTTGATGACTTTTTAGGCTATAAACGTGGTTATATAGCTAAAAATGCCGGTAAAAATATTTTTAAAATTAAGAAAAGTAATAAATGGTATGCGGTGATTAGTGTTAATTGCCGTAAGCGAGTTACTCAAAGACAGTTAAAGTATTTTTACGACCATCATAAATGGGTAAACCGTGGGAGTAGAATCTTTCCACTTCAAGACAAGCCTGCACGCCTTAGTAAATCAGATCGTATAAGACGAGAACTTAAAAGCAATGAAGTAGCAAAAGCACTTAAAGCGATAGATGCTAAATTCGGTTCTATTGCAAAGGCTAAAGAAAATAGCCCTGAATTTAAGAAACTACGGAAGTTGCTAGATGTAGAAATAAGTTAGAAGGGTTTTGGATGAAAGTGGTAGCTTATAAGTTAAAAAATGTGGATTTAAATGTTAATGCAACAGTAAACAAGGTACGTAATTTCTTAAAAAATGACTTTGAAACTTATTTAAGCCGTGCAGGGATGCACAGATCAGATTTAGCCAATATTAGCTTATCCAGCCCTCAATTAAGTGTTACTGGTGGTGGAGGCAGTGCAGGAAACGGTGAAGAAACTAAAATAATGCAGCTCTTTGACTATGAGGCAAAGTGCGGAGCAGTTTATCGCACAATCGAAGATTGCTCTAATAATCCTAATCTTAATGACTACAACAGAGAAATACTCGAATATACCTACCTTTTACGACTAAGAGATAGTGATATTGCAGAAAGGATAGGTTTGTCAGAGTCCACAGTTCGTGCAAAGCGTCGCGAAGCTTTGTGTGATTTTGCTAACCGCATCATCAAATGGCAGGTTAAATTTGACACGAAAATACCAGAATTACGGGTATTTAGTAACAAAGAAGAAATTAGGAGTTAAAATTTTGGCAATTTTTAGTTTTGATATAGAGCCACTAGCGCAGGCACGTCCTAGAATTGCACCGCGTCCATATCCTCACATTTACGACCCTAACAACGTTAAAAAGTATAAAGAGGAATTACATAGCTTAGCAGTTCAGAAAATGAAAGAGAGTGGCTTGAAGCTATTCGATGGAGCCTTATTTATTAAAATATCGTTTTATCGTCCAATACAAAAAAGTGTTAGCAAAAAAGAACACGCTAGACGCTCAATAGGGCACGTATTACCCGTTAAAAAGCCTGATTTGGATAATTATATTAAATCAACTTTAGACGCTCTTAACGGGGCAATTTGGACGGATGACGCGATTATTGTAGATATGTTCACTCGAAAAAGATATAGTGAGCAGCCACGAATAGATGTGGAGGTATTAGAAATTGGATAAAAAGCCGATTAAATATGTGAAAGGTATTTGGCATTATGTAAATGAAGATGGCTCCTTAGAGTCAGTCTGGAAGGAGAATCCTGGAGATGAAAACACTAATCTTTTATAACGAAGATATGGATGCTATTAGAAAAGATATTTTTAACTTCTTAGAGCAAGGCGATTACAGAGAAGTTATTAGTGTAAAGCGAGTATCCAAAACAGTTGTGAACGTAGTATATGTACCAAAAATGCAGGAGCAATTATGATAGCTGTGGTTAAATTAGTACTCATTTTTCTGCTAATTTTTGTTTGGATAGCAGCTATTTGTACTACGTCTTTAAAAATTACAGATAGAGCCGATAAACACAACAAGTTAATTTTGATGCTGTTGGTATTTACGACTACATTCGTTGAGACAGTAGCATTTTGGATAATTTACCGATTGATTCTATTAGCTTAGTATTTAATTTTGTCGTCACTTTGCTAGCGTTTTGTAATCACTTTGTCGGCGTTTTGTCGTCAAAATGCTGGCGAAAAGTTAGCAAAATGCAATCACTTTGCCAGCGGTAAAACGGGTTATATTAGTATCGTGGAAAAATAAGAAGAGCAGCATTATTTTCCACATAACTGCTGGACCTCCTTTTGAAATTAAAATAATTATAAACAGCAAGCTTAGAAAACGTTTGCCATGCGTAAAAGGACACGGTTAAGACTGTGGTGTAGGTGCAAGTCCTATCTAAGCTGTAGAGAGGCTTTATGTTTTCCCTCTCTAATCCTTTCCACACTTTAATAAGTACAATGTGTTGTGTGTCAAGGTTCTAACTCTCGTACCTTTAAACGAGTGTTTATAGACCGTAGCTAGCCGGAGGTGGAGCTAGAACTGGATTCTTTTTTACTATTATTTGCCTGACAGTTGTTAAGTAATTAACTCGTAGGTTCAATTCCTACACGGTCTTTAGATCAAATTAAGAATGAGCGACCTAATAGGCCGCTTTTTATTTTGCGTTAGGTGGTGGTGAATGTGCTTTGAAACGGAAAATGACTCCTAAGCAATTAAAATTTGCTAGTGAATACATTAAAACAGGAAATGCTACTAAGTCAGCTATAGAGGCAGGGTATTCTAAAAATACGGCTGCTGAAATCGGTAAAGAAAACCTTAAAAAACCTTATATCAAAGCTTACATCAACGAAAAACTAAGCGAAATTGAATCTCATAAAATCATGGATGCAAAAGAAGCTCTTCAACTGTTAACCAGAATAGCGAGAGCTGAAGAAACTGAAATAGTTACGGTAGGCACTCCAGACGGCTTACAGCAAGCAGAGCAACCGCCTAGTATTAAAGATCGTTTAGTAGCAGTAAAAGAACTGTTACGGCGCTATTCAATTAGTGACATCGATAAGTTACAAATTAAAAAACTATCTGCAGAAATTAGGGTTATTGAAACTAAAGCTAATGTAGCAGAACGATTAGAGAATAGAGACAATGAACAATTAGATGAAATTTTAGATAAGTTAACGGATGAGGTGTTAAGCAATGGCTCTAAATCAACTTCTAACGAATAAACAACTAGAAGTACTTAGAAGTTACTTAACCGATGATTGGAAGTACTTAATCCTAACTGGTGCTGTACGTGCTGGTAAGACCGTTATAGATAACTATTTATTCTTACTAGAACTAAAGCGTATAGCTAAGTTAGCAGCTAAAAATCATGATCCGCATCCCCTTTACATTTTGGCTGGTTATAGTTCTAATTCTATTTACACAAACGTTATCGCAGAACTTGAGACACAATTCGGCATAGAACTTAGAACAGATAAGCATGGACATTATCATTATTACGGTATCGATATAGTTCCTGCTTATACCGGGTCTATTCGTGGTTTAGGAGCTATTCGTGGTGCGACTAGTTACGGAGCATACATCAACGAAGCTTCGTTAGCAGATCACGGGGTATTTCAAGAAATTATTCAACGTTGTTCTATTCCTTCAGCAAGGATTATTTGTGATACAAACCCGGATATCCCAACACACTGGCTCAAAACTGATTACATTGATAATCATGATCCAGCGGCACGGATTAAAAGCTTTAGCTTTACCATTGATGACAACACATTCCTTTCACAGGATTATGTTAATTCGCTTAAAGCAGCTACTCCTAAAGGTATGTATTACGACAGAGCGATACTAGGACAATGGGTAACCGGTGAAGGTGTTGTTTACGATGGTTTTAATGCTAAGACAATGCTAGTTAATTCAGAGGACATACCTGACGATCTTAATTACTATGTAGGCGTTGACTGGGGCTTCGAGCATAAAAACTCAATAGTCTTACTAGGTGATGATCCTGTAACAGATACAACTTATTTAATCCGCGAAATAACTAACAAACATAAGCTTATTAGCGAATTAGTAGCCATAGCACAGGACTTACAAGTGGAATACGGAACTAGAATCCCATTTTATTGTGATTCTGCGAGGCCGGACAATATTCGAGAATTTCAAGTTAACGGTATTAATGCGTTACTTGCTAATAAAAGAATATTGCCTGGCGTTGAATGTGTTACAGCTAGGATTAATCAAGACAAATTTAGAGTTAACAAAGCTGGCGTTAAGGACTTCCTAACAGAAGTTTATCAATATCATTGGAATGAGAAGACCGGTGAACCTGAAAAAGGAGATAACGGCGGCGATGACTACGATGTTATGGATGCGCTAAGATATGGAATTTATACTAAGCGAGCAAAAGGAGGGTTTGTACCTTGGAAATAGCAGCACTAAGAGAATTGCTTAAAAATACTCAAAGCGAGAGGGCACAGTTTACGTCAGATTATCAGCAGTCTTTGAGGTATTACACTAACAAAGACGATATAACTAATAGAAATAACGGTGAATCTAAACTTAAAGAAGATGGCAAAGATAACCCATTGCGAAAAGCTGATAATCGTATTTCTAATAATTTCTATCAATTGTTAGTAGATCAAGAAGCTGGCTATGTTGCTACTGTCCCTCCTTCTATTGATGTAGGTAATGATAGTGAGAACCAGAAAGTAAGCGACGTACTAGGCGATGAATACGGTTTGACTATTAACAAGCTTGTTGTAGATGGCGCTAATGCTGGTCGTGGATGCCTACATTATTGGATTGATGAAGATGGTAACTTCCGCTATGCGGTTGTTCCTCCAGAACAAGTAACACCGATTTATGATACATCCCTCACAGGTAGCTTAATTGGCGTGCTAAGAAGCTATAAGAAGCTAGATTCTGATACTGGTAAATACTTTATCGTGCATGAATATTGGAACGACAAAGAAGGGCAATTCTTTAGACAAGATACAGCAGATCAAAAAGTTATTACGCCTTATAACTGTATTCACTACACTGATATTACGGCTGGTTATGAAACGGGAACAGGCAATGTTACGCATCATAGCTTTGGACGTGTGCCATTTATCTTTTTTCCGAAAAATCGTTATGAAAGAAGCGATTTACTAAAATGTAAAGGCTTAATCGATGCTTACGATTCGGTTTACTCTGGCTTTCTTGACGATATCATGGATGTTCAACAAGTTATTTTAGTGTTAACCAACTATGGCGGTACTGATTTAAATACGTTCATGGATCAGTTGAAGAAGTACAAGGCTATTAAGTTTGAAAATGCTGGTGAAGGCGATAAATCAGGAGTAGATAAGTTAACTATCGATATTCCGGTAGAAGCTCGTAAGACATTGCTAGACCTTACTAGAGACAATATTTTTCTTGAAGGCCAAGGTGTTGATCCTGCTAACTTTCACAACTCTAATGCGAGTGGTGTAGCTATTAAGATGCTTTATTCACACTTAGAGTTAAAGGCTGCTAATACTGAAACTTACTACACTAATTCACTCAATGAATTAATTAGAGCGATTATGAATTATTTAGGTTTCAAGGATGCTAATAGTCGAAACATTACGCAGACTTGGACACGTACTCAAGTAGAAGATGATTACACTAAAGCCCAAACAGTCGCTCAAGTGGCTAACTTTAGTAGTAAAGAAGCTATTGCTAAAGCTAATCCGATTGTTACTGACTGGAATCAAGAATTAATAGATCAAAAGAAAGACATCCAGGAAAGCGATGGCTTTACAGCAGATCAAAAATTTAATAATGATGACTATCAAGATAAATCTGAAGATGACATAGACAAAGACTAGAGGTGTAAAACATGGACCGTAGGCATTATTGGAAGAAGCGTGTTCTTTATGCTAAACAAAAAGAAATGAATAATAGCGCTGACTTCGAAGATGCTATGCGGTACCGGTTAAAGAACTTACAGAACGAAATAATCAAAGAAGCAAGGAAATACATTACTAGATATGCTGAAACCAATAACGTCAGCATTGAAAAAGCAACTAAGATTCTTGCGAACATTGATAGTAGTAAGTTCGACATGACTCTAGAAGAGTTTAAAGCGAAGGCAAAAGCTGGCGGATACGAAAAAGAACTTGATAGTGCTTATTTTAAGACTCGAATAGCTCGATTAAAGCAGCTATATGCTCAATATGAGAAGCTGGCTAGTAAGTATGCTGATAAAGAAGAGGATCAATTAGGTCTCGAATTAGCTAAGCAATACAACGAAACTTATCTGTTACAGCATTACAACAGGTATCGAGTAGTTGGTAGCTACGGCATCAATTTAGCTCACTTTAATGAGCAACAAATTAAAGATATTGTTTATCAACCATGGCAAGGCGGTAATTTTAGTAAGCGTATCTGGAATAATTACACTAAAGTGTTACCCGAGGTACTTACTGATAGATTGCTAAGAGCAACCTTGATGGGCTACTCGCCTTATGAAATGGAAAAAGAGATGCGAGGAGCATTTCAAGGCGTAACTGATAAACAATTACACCGCTTAGTAGTTACCGAAATGGGACACGCCGCAGAGCAGGCTACGGATCAATTTTATAAAGATTCTAATATTGACAAGTATCAATACCTTGCAACGCTAGAAAGCCACACATGCGATACATGTCGAAGCCTAGACGGGAAGATATTTCCTGTTAAAAAAGCAGTAGCAGGTGAGAACTACCCTCTTATACATCCCTACTGCAGATGTACCACTATGCCATATATAGAGGATTTACCACCTTTACAAACGAGGTGGTACCGTAATCCTGTAACTGGCAAGGGCGGCTGGGTTGATAATATGACATTTAAGCAATGGCAAAAAGCTAACGGCGTAAAATCATTTAGCAAGAGCGAGTTTTTAGCAGCTAAAAAGCCACAAAAGAAATTGAATGGAGGACAGCGATGATTGATATTATTGCGGTGAATAAAGAGGATGACAGCGATATTTTAGTTATCGTTGATTACATCCCTTTTCACTTAAAATTAGAGCGTGTAGGGCCTATTCCTGGGCGTGGCGTTTGTTTTAAACAATTAAACGCTAATATTGATCGTACTAAGTACAACTATGGTCACTTTAGTAGTCGATACAGCGATAATGTATTACATATAATCAAAAATACTGTTAGGTATGATGTTCAACAGCAATTACAGTTCTATGTAAAGCAAGGCTTAACAGTGCAAGAGATTAATAATTTTTTGAAGAATTTATATTTAAAGGAACTAGTGAAAGATCGAATCATTCACTAGTTTTTGTTTGGAGAAAAATATGAAGGAATTAATTAATAAATTAGAACAAGAAAAGCTGAATATGTAATTAAGCAATCCAAAATAGAAGATCTTTTAGAAGAAGAACCTAATATATCTCAACGTCAAAAAGATTTATTAGAAGTTCAAATGTCTGCATTTTTTGTATTAATTAATATTCTTAATGCAAGAATTAATGATTTAAGAAAATAATTTAGTATTTTGACCCGAGCAAGTCGTAAAAAGGCTCTTTTGTCGTTCCTATGAGAGGTGAACTCGTACAAAACATGTTAGGAGAATCGTATGAAAAGAGAATCATTAAAAGAGCTAGGACTTAACGAAGAACAAATTAAAAAGATTATGGACATTAATGGTGCCGATATTGAAAAGGCTAAGGGCGATTCTGCCGAAGCCTCTAAAGAGAATGAATCATTAAGATCCCAAATTAAAGAACGAGATAAAGACTTAAAACATTTACGTAAGCAAGTTGAGGATAATAAAGACTTAACCGAGCAGTTGAACAGTTTGAAAGACAAGTACGATAAGGACACCGCGGACCTTAACACAAAGCTTTCGCATGTTCGCTTAAATAGTGCTATTGATCGCTCTTTAAGCAAGGATAAAGTTCGCAATATCAAAGCTATTAAAGGCTTGCTCGATATGGATTCTATTAAGTTGGATAAAGACGGTAACTTAACCGGATTACAAGACCAGGTAGAGGACATTAAGAAGAGCGATCCATATTTGTTCGATCAAGGTCAAAAAGAAGATTATAAGCCGGACAATGGAAAGCCAGCTAAAACTTCTGAAGCTCAAACAATGATCGATGTATTTAAAGGAGATATTAAATGATTAATTACGCCGAAGCTTACCAACAAGCGGTACAAGAAGGCTTCTACGATGGTCACTTATACAGTTCTGACTTGTGGATGTCACCATCTAATTCCATCGTAAGGTTCGATGGTGCAAAGCACATTAGAGTTCCTCGTTTATCAATCGATGGAGGACGTAGAGACAGAAAGCGTAGAACTATTTATGCTTTTGCTGATAATTACAGCAATGACTATGACGTTTATGAACTTACTAACGAACGTTACTGGAATACTCTGGTAGATCCTATTGATGTTGATGAAACCAATGCTGTTGTTTCAATTGCTAATATCACTAGAGAATTTAACTTAAATTCTAAGATGCCTGAAAAAGACCGTGAAATGTTTTCTAAGCTATATCAACGCAAGGAAGAACTTGACGGTGCTTCAAGTTCAGAAATTGTTACGCAAACTCTTGACGAAAGCAATATCTTAGAAGCATTTGATGACATGATGCAAGCAATGGATGAAGCTAGAGTAGGCATTAATGGCCGTATTCTCTATGTAAATCCAGAGACTAACGGTATTTTGAAACGTGCAGTAGCTATGAACCGTACTTTAGCTATCACTGATCCGCAAAATATCAAGAGAACAGTTCACAGCATTGATGAAGTTGAAAAGATTGTAGTAGTACCTAGTGACTTGTTCCAAACCAAATTCGATTTTACCATCGGCTCTAAGCTTGTTGATGATGCTAAGCAAATCGAAATGATGTTGATTTGTAACGGTGTTCAAATCGCACCAGAAAAGTATTCATTTGTTGGATTCGATCAACCAAGTGCAGCAAGTTCCGGAAATTGGCTTTACTTTGAACAAAGCTATGATGATGTTCTATTGCTTGCAACCAAGACACGTGGTATCGCATTCGTAGTTAGTGATGCTAGGGCTAAGGAAGATTTATCTAACTTGGATAATTATGCTCCTCATGTTGATGCTAAGGATGGTAAGCAAGTTAAGAGAGAAAAACCTGCAGCGGATGAAACCAAAACTCAAGATGCCTTACCAAAAAATACTAAGCCAACTAAAGCATCAACTGTTGAAGAAATTAAAGCTTACTTAGATGCAAACGATATTGATTACACCGGTAAGACTACGAAAGATGATTTGTTAGCTTTAGTTAAGTAATACTGAAAAGAGGTGAAAACCATGTTAGCAGGTGAGCATTATAAGGCTTTGTTCGATGATTTAGCCTTACTATTATCTTTTAAAGCTACAGAATCAACGACAGAAGCACCGGATGAAACAGAGCAAAAAGCCAGATATGACAGGATTTTAGATTTTACTTTGCGTAAAGTTCTAAAGGACGTATCTAACTACTGCAATATTCCGGTTGATGAATTGCCTGGTGAATTGGATGAAACAATAGTAGCTTTATCAGCGCAAGTTATTAATACTCACCAATGGCTAACACCGCTAGAGGATCAAAACAATAATGTAGCAAGCCTTAATGAAGGCGATACTAGTGTTAGTTTTAAAGATCCTAGCGAGGTTTACGCTACTCTGCAAAGCGTTAATACTCTCACTGATAACTACTTAGCAATTCTTAATAATTTTAGAAAGGTTAAGTGGTAGTTATGGCTATGTTTGATCCACTTAAAAAGGCTATTCCTAAGTTGTGGAAAGATCGAGTGACTATAACCGGTACTATTCCGGTAAAGCATGGTTCAATTACTAATAATGAGGATGTAGTAATAGCTGAAAATGAACCTGCTAAGGTGGTTTTAAAAGGTCAATCTGCCGGGCAACAAAGTTTCTACGGTACTGATACCTACGATGCAAAATTGTTGCTTAGAAATGAAATTAAAGTGCCTGCTGGAGCATTAATTGAAGTTACTGACCAAAATGGGAACGTAACTAAATATAAACGTGCTTCAAAAGGCTACACTGGTTTTTACTCTCACCAGGAATTAGCTATGGTTCGAGATGAAAAGGCTTAGAGGTGATAATTATGGCTTTAGGTGAAGTTGATGATGCAGATTTCCAAGCGTGGGCTGATAGGGTAAAAGGCAAAATAGATAGCGGTACTGTTAAGCGTGAAATAGGTAATAGTGCTAAACGAATTGGTGTACAAGCTTTAAGACAATTTAAAGCTAATACGCCGGTTGATACTGGTGGTTTACGTGGCGCATGGATTGTGGAAGGCCCTAACTATGATGGCGGCGGTTGGATTGTAGAATTGCAAAATAACAAGAACTATGCCTCATATGTTGAACAAGGACACCGTCAAACACCGGGACGGTATGTTCCGGCAATTGGTAAACGCTTGAAGGCAAGCTGGGTAGAAGGTCAATTCTTTATGAAGAAGAGTGAACAACAAATTAATGCACAGTTACCAGCATTAATTACGCCCGGTTTAAAAGCATTTGAGGATTTATTGAACTAATGACAGAACTAGAAAAAGACCCGGATATTTTGGCGTTAATAGCTGATAAGCTAGCCGAAATATTTCCGGATGTAACTATTTATAGTGAAAATCAGCGAGAAGGCTTCGATGTCCCTAGCTTCTATATCAATAGAGTTAGAACATTTATTGCTCCTCGCTTTTTTCATATTCAAGATAGAACGCTGACTTACCAGATTGTTTATTTTGCTAATCCTAAACGCCCTAATGCAGACTTAGACCGAGTTGAAGACCTACTTTCTGATAACTTTATACGTCTAGGTGACTATGCAACTGTAAGAAATCGTGAGTTTGATAAAAACACTAACGAAGAAACATTAACGATGTCATTTGATCTCTTGCTTAACATGTATGAGATCAAGCATATTCCAAAGCAAAAGGAGCTAGATATCAATGGAAGATCAAAAGGATACGGTGAAGACAACGAAGAGCGAAGCGGAACCCACTTACACTAAGCTGGGTTTGAAAAACGATAGCTCTTTTAGCATTGTTGACCGCGACATTATGAATATCGTCTTAGATGACGGCAAGGAATATACCCTCGCCGCAGCTAAACAAGCAATTAAAGAGTTTAAGGAGGGAATCTAATGGCTGGAGGTACATGGAAAGCGCAAAACAAGGTACGCCCTGGTGTTTATATCAACGTTAAAGGCGATGGTAAGCCAATTCTTACAACGTCTATCGGTCGTCTTTTAATGTTCCAGAATAAACCTTTAGGCTGGGGCGAAAATGGGGTTATTACTTTAGATAATAATTCCGACTTTGAAGCTAAAGTAGGACACAAGCTTAGTGATCCTATTATGGCTCCTATCAAAGAAGCCTTAAAAGGTGCAGAAACTGTATTGTTAGTTAACACAACTCAAAGTGGCGTTAAGGCGGCTGTTAAGAATAATAACTTACCAGTTAATATCGAAGCTAAGTATGAAGGTATTGTAGGTAACGATTTAAAAGTGTCTATCGAAGTGTCAGCAGACAGTAAAAAGACTACTGTTACAACTTTGTTAGGTACTAAGATCGTTGACCAACAAAAGAACCTTAGTAGCTTAGATGAATTGCAAAACAACTACTACATCAATTTCACTAAGGGAGCAGGTAAAGATCCTTTAACAGGTTCTAACACTTACCAACTTGAAGGCGGTGTTGATGGTACTAACAATGTTGTTGATGTAATGAATGAAGCACTCGAAAAGCAATATTATGCCGTAGCTACTACCGCAGGCTGGGGTGAAGAAAGTAACATTCATGAACTCTTTGTAGAACAGATTAAACGATTACGCGAAAATGTTGGAATTAAGGTTCGTGGCGTAGTGCCTAACTCTACTGATAAGGCATACAACTATGAAGGCGTATCAGGAGTAAAGAACGGTTACATCCTTAATACTGGGGATGCAATTGACGTTACTACGGCTACGGCTCGTTTTGCCGGTTTATCTGCTAGTGCTAGCGCCGCTGATTCATTGACTTATACAGACATTGATGATGCGATTGAAGCCAAGCCTCGCCTTAACAACGAAGAAACTATTAATGCGTTGCTCGCTGGTGAAATTGTATTTACTACTCGCAATGGTAACCGTGTAGTTATTGAACAAGATTTAGATAGTTTGACTAAGTTCAATGCTGATAAGCCTAAAGAATTTAGCAAAAACAAGATCATTAGAGTTCTTGACGAGATTGCAACTAATACACAGCAAGTATTTGAAACAAGTTTCTTAGGTCGTGTAGGCAATGATGATGCCGGACGTAACTTATTCAAGGCTAACCGTGTTGCATACTTACAAGACTTGCAAAATCGCTCTATTATTCAAAACTTTGCACCTGCTGACTTAGAAGTTTTACCAGGTGAAGATAGCGATGCCGTAGTAATGAACTTAAATGTCCAACCAGTTGACGCTATGGAAAAGTTATATGTAACTATCACGGTATCTTAAGGAGGATTTTAAATGAGTTTAGACAGATTTTTAAACGGTCGAGACACCATTTCTACCAAGGATGCGCGTATTACGCTTAACATTGAAGGCAAAATTATTACATTAATCGAGTGTAATCGCCTTACTGCTAAGCTTGAAAAGAACAAGGAAGACGTGCAGACACTGGGTACACACTGGAAGCATAAAAAGACTACTAGTGTTGAAGGTACTGGTACCCTAGGCGGTTACTTAATTAATTCAAATTGGCTTAAATACGGCATCCCTTACACTCAAGAAAAAGGTGATTTGTACTTTGGAGCTACTTGTACGGTTCATGATCCTACTTCACATGTTGGTACTGAAACCGTGCAATTTAGTGATGTTAACTTAGATGACATTCCAATTTTTGATTTTAAGGCTGACGACGGTGTTATGGACTGGGAAAGTGATTTTACTTTTGAAGGCGTAACTTTAGTGCAAGAATTTACTGGTATGCCTGAAACAATCGATTATTAATAGAACTATAGGAGGCTAAAATAATGGCTGAAGATATTAGTGCTTTTTTGAAGAAAAATGTAGAAGATGTAATTAAAGTTAAGGAAGTTAATATTAAGCGATTTAGTAAACCCTTTAAGATTAAATCTTTAACAGAAGACGAAGTAACAAACTTGCGTAAAATTGCTACGGTTAAGACAGTTAACCGCCGTACTGGTCAAACAACGACCAGCACTGATGACGATCGTTTCTCTAGCTTAATTGTTGCTAAATCAGTTGTTTATCCAGACTTGGATAACGCAGAATTACAGACAGACTACGGTACTCCAGGTGACCCTGAAAAGTTATTAGGTAAAATGCTAAGACCTGGCGAGTATAACAAATTAGCTGAAGCTGTTATGGAAGCTTCTGACTTGGGTGAATCTACTGACGATTTGGTTGAAAAAACAAAAAACTAATTAAAGACAGCGTTGAAGATTACGCTGTCTATAACTATGTATTATTTAAATTCCACTGGAAGCCGCACGAATGGGCGCAATTAACAAGGCGAGAAAAAGCTTTAGTTATTGCGTCTATTTCTTTGCGGATCGATGAAGAAAAAGAAGCTGCTAAAGAAGCAGAAAGAAAGGCAAAAAGGGCAAGATCTTAACAAGTTAAAACTCGTTAGAGCTTGCCTCTTTTTGTCTATTTTAAATAGAAGGGAGGTAAGAAATGGCTACAATTTCGGCTACGATTAGGATTAACGATGCTTTTAGTGGACCACTTAATAAACTTAAATCTGGCTTAGAATCAGCACAAAGCGGATTTAACAAGCTTAAGAACAAGTTAAGTGGAAATGGTGGTGTCTTTAACGATGGCACTAAAAGTGCTAACGGGCTTTTTAAGTCTATGCTAGGCGCTAATCTTGCTAGTTCCGCTATTAGTAAAAGCTTTGATGTGTTGAAGACCGGTGCGGTTGCAATGGCTGGTGAGTTGAATGAAGCGTCGATTGCATGGCAAACATTTGACGGCAATATGAAGCAACTTGGTAAAAGTCCTGCACAGATTCAAGCGGCTAAATCACAGATGCAAAAGTTTGCACAACAAACTATTTATAGTGCGTCTGATATGTCCAGTACTTACGCGCAATTGGCAGCGGTAGGTACTAAAAATACCGCCCAACTTGTTAAGGGGTTTGGTGGACTAGCCGCATCTGCTGATGACCCCAAACAAGCTATGAAAACTTTATCCGAACAAGCTACACAAATGGCGGCTAAGCCTAAAGTACAATGGCAAGACTTTAAACTAATGCTAGAGCAGGCACCAGGCGGTATTGCGGCAGTAGCTAAGTCAATGGGTACTAGTACTCGTGGACTTATCAAAGAAGTACAAGCTGGTACGGTGTCTACTGATAAATTCCTAGCAGCTATCGCTAAGACTGGTACAAACGCTAACTTTAGTAGGATGGCCACACAGTACAAGACTATTGGTCAAGCTATGGATGGTATGAAAGAAACTTTAGCCAACAAGTTACAGCCAGCTTTTGATAAAGTTTCTAAAGTTGGTATTGACTGGGTATCTCAATTAACAGACCGATTAGACGGCGTTAATTTTGATAAAATCGGAGATTCTATAGCTAATTCATTAGGAAAAATTGATCTAGGTAAGGCATTAGATGGTATTGGTAATGTTGTTAGTGGCATAATGCCTTTATTTAATAATCTAGGCAATGCAATCAATCAGGCTTTTACTGGATTTAGTAGTTCTGGCGCTTTAAGCAATATCGGAAATACTATTAAGAATATCGGTACTACAATTGGAGACTTGTTTAACAAACTTAAAAACTTAGGTGGCAATGATTTATTTAGTGGCATTGGTCAAACTGTTGGTAATGTCGTTAATGCAATTTTGCCAGTAATTGATACGCTTGTTTCTGCAGTGTCTAACGCTATGGTTTCGTTAGCTCCTATAATTGGCACAATCGGTAGTGCTTTAGCTAATGCTTTTATCATGGTAGCTCCAGTTGTTCAAAATGTTATCAGTCTTATATCTAGTATGGTATCAACGATAGCGCCGCTGATTTCTACTGTAGTAACGTCTATCGTTAGTTTAGTCGGACCTATTTTGAGTCAAATAACCTCCACGGTATCTGCGGCAATTCAAGGACTTCAAGCAGGATTGGCGCCACTAGCTAGCGCGTTTAGTCAATTGCAAAGCGCAGCGGCACCACTTGCTCCAATACTTTCCGCAGTTGGACAAGCTTTAGGGCAGTTGGGTGGCGCAACACTAGCCGGAGTAGCTTTAGGCATTGGCGTTATTGTTGATGCACTTACAAGTGTTGTATCAATAGCGGCTGGTGTAGTAAACGCTGTTAAGGCTATTGCTCAAGGTTTCCATGCTTTAGGAGATGCTTTGACTGGTAACTTTAGTGGAGCTAAGCGTGATATCGAAGATGCTAAAAATGCAATCGATGACATGAAGAGTTCATTCGGCAATATAGGTAATGCGATTGGTAATGGTGCCACAGCTAATATGATGAAGCAGTTTAGCCAAATTGGTTCTGCTGCTAAAAAGACAGCTAGTGAGGTTAATGGTACTAAGTTTGAGCCTCAAGTTGATACAGCTTCTGCTAATAAACAAATTCAAGAATTAGGTAAGTCTTCGAAAGTTAAAGTTGGAGCTGAAGTCGATATCGCTAATTTAAATAAGACGATTAACAATTTAGGAAACAAGAAAATTAATGCAAAGTTAGATACAGGCCAGGTAGCGGAGCAAGCTAAAAGCAAACCTTTAACTCAAAAAATTAGTTTGAAATATGAGACACCTAAAATGCCTAAACTTCAAACTATTAAAGCGCCAAAGGTGGGCACACCGAAGGTGCCAACTCCAAAGATGCCAAAAAATCTAAAACAGATTAAAGCTCCTAAAGTAGGCACACCGAAAGTACCAACACCAAAAACGCCAAAGAACTTAAAGCAAATTAAAGCGCCAAAGGTGGGTACACCAAAAGTTCCTACTCCTAAAATGCCAGGAACTCTAAAACAAATTCCTGCGCCAAAGGTAGGGATGCCACATGTGCCAACACCAAAAATGCCACATCTGGGTACAATACCAGCACCTAAAGTGGGTACCCCTCACGTACCTACACCGGCACTTCCACATTTAGGAACTATTCCAGCTCCTAAAGTAGGAATGCCACATGTCCCTGTACCGCCTTTGCCACATCTGGGTACAATACCAGCACCACACGTAGCCCGTCCAAGTATGGCAGGCGTGGTTAGTGCTGTAAGTGCCGGAATGGCTAGAGCGGCCGCAGCTGCTAGGGCTGGTGGTGCCGCCTTAAGTAGTGCAGTTCGAGGAGCTGTCAACCAAGCGGTAGCTGCTGGACGTGCCGGAGCAGGTGCAATGTATGGCGTTGGTGTACAAATCGGTGCCGGTCTTGCCAATGGTATTAGATCGCAGATTGGAGCGGTAGCCGCGGCTGCTAACGCCTTAATTGCACAAGCTGAAAGAGCAAGTAGAGCAGCCGCAAAGGTACACTCTCCATCACGTGTGTGGTTTGGTATTGGTGACTTTATCGGTCAGGGGTTAGCCTTAGGTATCAACTCAACAGCTGGAGAAGTAGCGCAAGCTAGTGCAGGCATTATTAACCAAGCTAGTGATATTACACCTACTATTAATGCTCCTAATGTAGGCTATAACTCTTCTATGGGCTATGGCGTTGGTGGCATAGGCCCTAATACTTATGGAACTACTAACAACTACCAACAAAGTACTAATGCACCTAGTCGAGTTGTAAACATTAATTCAGGAGCTATTACAGTTAATAGTACTGGTGACGCTAAGACTGACGTGGATGCTATTCTTACTGAATTAGAGCAAAGAATATTAAATGCTGGAGACAAATCACTATATTAGGAGGTGTTAATTTTGCCGCTAAATGGTTATGCAATATATCTAACAGATCAAACTAGTAACGAACAAATCGAATTACCGGTCAATCCTGCAGAAATTCAATTAAGTTATGAAACTGGTGATAAAAGTGAGACTGTTATTAACCTAGGTGAAGTTAATACGGTTGGTAATCTTAAATTAGTAGGATTATCAATTAAGTCTAGTTTTCCTATGTTCGAAACCACCTATACTAGTGCTGATAATCTGGAAGAACCTGATACTTATATCAAGTCCATTAAAAATATTCAAAAGAAGAAGCACAAAGTTAGGGTAGTTATATCAGGTACGAAGATTAGTATTTTGATGACTATTAATAAGTTTACTTACGGGATGCAAAACGGTAACGTGGATGAATACTTATACACGCTAGAACTCAAGCAATACCGTAATTTTGCTTATAAAAAACTGAAGAACAAGAAAAAGTCTTCTAAAAAGAAGAAAAAGCGCTCCTCACCACCTAAAAAAGTAGGTATTGGCTCTAAAGTTAAAGTTAATGGCCGCTTGCACTTGGATAGCTACGGTAGTGGTCCAGGAATGTATGAAAAGAATGCTAAACGTGAAGTGCTGTATATTGTGCCAGGTCGTAAATACCCTGTTTGTGTGGGTATTAATGGCATAGCTCGCGGATGGGTAAAAATGTCAGAGGTGAAACGAGTATGACAGTTACTACTTTTCACTTGTTTAGACGATCAAACCTATTCCGTAAATCTGCAAAAAATCCAAAAGGTACAGGCTATGACTTAAGAAATAACGTTAAGAATATCGTTTGGACAACTGATATGAATTTATCAGCTGGTACATTAACTTTTGACTTAGTAGAAGACGGTACACCGGTTGTTCCTTATACTGGCGATATCATTACTTTCCGCTGGGATAAGCACAAGATCTTTTACGGCTATGTCTTTAAATATGAATTTAAAGGCGATCGTACTATTAGCTGCACTTGTTACGACAAACTACGTTACCTTAAAAATCAAGATTCAATTGTATTTAAAACTAATACTATTGCTGATCGATTTAACGAAGTTTGTTCGAGAGCCGGTCTATCTCATAGCGTTAAAAATAAACCTAGTCATAAAGTAGCAGCAGAGATTTGTGACGGAAAAAGCTATTTTGACATGCTCAAAAGTGCAATTAACAAAACTTATCGAGCAACTAATCATATGTACTTTGTTGCAACGAATTACGACAAAGTAGAATTACGACGTGCACCGTATAAAAAATTAAAAATTATCGTTGATACTAGAACAGTAGTAACGGATTATTCGTATTCAGTTGACATTGACAATACGTCGAACGTTGTAAAGGTTGCTCAAAAGGATAAAAAGAAGTCACAAAGCGATAGTGCTACGGCTAAAGGTAAAAAGAGTTCTTCAAAAGAAACGCCTGAAAATACTAGTTTTTCTTTTGCAAGTGCAGCAGGTAAGAGCGTACAGCAATGGGGCAGATTACAAACAGTTATCAACAAGAAAAACAAAGCTAATCATGCTCAAATGCAAGCTCAAGCCAAAAATACGTTAAAACTTCGCAATGTTGCTAATAAAAAGTTGAGTATCACGACAAAGGGTGATGTAGATTTAGTAGCCGGCAACGCGGTAACTGTTTATTTAAAAGATATGAAGAAAAAACTTCCTAATTGCCCTATTTTAAAGGCTACACATCGGTTTAATACTGACTATATGGTTACGTTAGAAATGAAAGCAGGTAAGCAATGGCAGGAGAACGGCTCTACGAATTAATGACAGGCAAAGGCGGCAAAGACAGTGACTATGCTGACGTTGTGTATGGCACTGTTATTAGTGTTAACCCTCTTAAAGTTCAAATAGCAAATAACATGGTTATTACAGATGACTTTATAGAGCTAGGGCGACATATCGGTAAGTTTAAGCTTCAAGGCAAAATGAAATACAAAGGTTCTGCTACAAACTTTCAATATCATGGTCACACCGGTTCTGCATCATTTTCTAAAGCTGAAACTAACTTTCCTAAAAAGGATTTTTATTTAGAAATTGATAACAGCTTAGAAAAAGGAGATAAAGTAACACTGGTTCGCTGTGATGGCGGACAGCGCTTTTATTTACTTGAACGTACAGATAAAGATGGCTACGGCTTTTAAGGAGGTGCTGGTATGGATGATGATGACATTATCATTGAAGATAATGATGACGTGGGCGGTGATGAAACCGGCTTTGAGGGCGAAGAATCTATCTTAGAAACTGACGACGAAGAAGCGGCGGCTGAAGACGAAGATAATGCAATCGATCAAAACCCAACGCTTACTTTTCAGGTATACCACGGCCGAATTAGAAATAAATTTGACGGCTTAGCCGCAATGAAACAAGCCATTGACAAGATTTTATACACAGAGCGCTTCGTTTATCCTATTTATTCAGATCAATACGGCAATGATTTACCAGATTTAATCGGTAAAAACATCAATTATGCCAAAGTTGAGGTAGAAAGAATGATAACCGAAGCTTTGGAAGATGATGATCGAGTTACTGGCGTTGACATTAAAGAAATTAAAGAGATTAACAATGACACATTAGCAGTACAAGGAACTTGCTATACGGTATACGGCGATGTGCCCATTAGTAAGGAGGTGAGCTTAGCAGATGAATCCTGAACAATTAGCAGAGGAATACGAACAACGAGGTTATGAATTTTGGCTAGATGAAATGCTAACTAAAGTACCGGAAAATATCGATAAACGCGAAGGCTCGGTTATTTACGACGGACTAGCGCCAGCCGCTATGTTGATGGCTTTACAGTCTCAAAATATGGCGACGATTATACGAGAAACGTATATTAAAACCGCCTCGGGTGAGTTTCTTGACTACCGAGCAGTAGAGCATGGAACACAAAGATATGCCGCAACTAATACAGTTGTTAAGGCTAAATTTGAGGATTATGAGCACAAACCTTTAAATAATGTTGTAGTAGGGGATAGATTCGCTAGTATCGGTGAAATCCCTATTTTTTATACAGTTACTAAAATCAATGATGATTTAACAGGTGAATTAACTGCAGAAACTCCGGGAAGTGGTGCTAATGGCTATATAGGTCAAATCTTGCCTGTTACGCCTAACGATCGCGTTAACTGGGCTGAAATCTTAGAAGTTACTATTCCTGCTAGGGATGAAGAGACAGACGAACACTTACGTAAACGTCTATTAAATACTAATTCCTGGGTAGCATATGGCGGTAATGTCGCTGATTACCTAGATATGATTAGCAAAATAAACGATGTTGGGGCGGCACAGGTTTACCCAACTTGGGCCGGCCCTGGCACGGTTAAGCTTGTTATCGTTGGAAATGACTATAGGCCAGCTAGTGCAGAACTTGTTCATAAAGTAAAGGAACAAATTGATCCTGAAGATAAAACTACAGAAGGCTTAGGTTTAGCTCCTATCGATCATAGAGTTACAGTAGTAGCACCCGAAGCGTTAACAATTAATGTTAAGAGCGATATTCAGCTACTAAGTGAAAGCTCTAAAGCAACTGTAGAAAGCAATGTTAAACAAGCATTAGAAGATTATTTTAAAGAACTACGACAAAAGTGGAGTGAGATTAATCAAGCCACCGGTCGTGGCTATTCTCTTGTTGTTTATCGTTCTCAAATATTATCTAAAATTATGACCGTCGAAGGCATAGCTAATGCTAGTTTGCCGCTTCTTAATGATAAAGATAGCGATGTGATTTTAACTTTTAACAATAACGTTTCTCAAATACCATTTTTAGGAGAGGTGGTCTTGAATGGATAAAGATTTAATTCTTAGATACATGCCAGACTACTACAATGGCGTTTATGAAATGGAGGAGCTGTTAAAAGCTCAAGGTGTAGCACTTAGCAAGTTTGATGATGCAAGGGAACGTGCCTTACTTAATCAATACATTGTTAAGGCTGACGAAAAAGGTATTGCGGTATTTGAAAATCAATACCATATCACGCCGGAACCAGGTGACACATTAAAAGCAAGACGGCAGCGTTTATTAATGCGTGTATTGCCACCTCAACCGATTACTATTAGGTACTTAGAAGGCTTATTTAAGTCTCTCAAAATACCAGCTAATGTAAGTGTTGATTATGGTAGACGTAAGCTTAATGTGATCTCTTACAGCGGTGAGCTAAGTAAAGAACAGCAAAAGTTAATTACTTTAACTTTGAACTGCTATTTACCGGCCAATATGATTTATATTTATCAAACTTGGTATAAATGTGAGCCTGCTAGAGCCTGGGTTGGTTCTGCTACTACTTGTAAGGTTACTACTGTGGCACATGCAGAAATCTTAACCGAGGAACAGCAACGAGTTAAATTTTATGAGTTTGGTATCTGGCAAAAAACAAGCGATGCTACTACTGCTTATGTTGGTAGTGCTACGACAAGCAAAGTTACAGCAAGTGTAGAAGCAGAAAGGAGGAAACTATGAGTAAATACAATAGAACTAAATTATTGCCTTACGGCTTGAGATTTATTCAAGGCGTAGTAAGAGGTAATACAAGATTTGAAATTAAAGGCGCGTCTTTTGGTGTGACTCAAGTTACTGATAGCGATGTTATTAACGCTGGTAAATTGCCTAATATTGTAGGAAATATACCTATTGTTGCGATTGATAATGATTCTTTAGCTAGTCAAGGCGTTTTAGGTATTGAATTATCTTTTACACAAAAAAGCACTGGAATTACTCATGATGTTACGCTTTGGGATGTCCAAATCAACGGTCAACAAGAACGAGATAATCAAGAGCGCCCTATCGCTTATACGATTGCCCAACAGCCGGAAAGTTTAACCTTAAGCGATCCTAGCTTTGAGTTTAGATTGATGGTCTATGTTCAAGTAGGAGACACTGACAAGGTAACTATCAATGTTGATCCGGATGGTATGGAATCCAGAGCGGAACATGCTAGGGACTTTAACCGACTGGTTCGCAGTATTGCTGATGGTTACATAGAAGTTGACTTAAAAGATCACAATGGTAACCAAGTTTATGACTCGAATCATAAAATTATCAGAGTTAAGCGAGCAGTAGTTAACACTGATAAAAGCTTAAGTATTTTAAACCGTGCTGCAGATGCTAAAAAAGTCGGGGAAGTGCTTGGTGCGATTGATAGCCAGTTAAGGGCGTTAGATCAACTTTTACATACTAACTATTCAACTAATTTAGACTTACAAGATGTTAGAAATATTGCGGAAGCTAATGCGGATGTTAATAACCGACAAGATGGACAAATTAATAGCTTGTTTAACAAAACAAGTGAAATTGAATCAGGCGTTATTAATAACTACCGCATTGTGAGAATTTTGGGGCATGATGGCCGCAATTTAGCAACTAACACATCTAATACCATTGTAGCTAGAGCGGAATATATCAAAATTGATAATTCATTAACTGATTACAACGCCGCTGCTAGTGCTGGTAAAGTTGGGGAAGCTATCAAGCAATCATTTTTAATTCTTAATGCGTCAATAAGTCGATTAGTAGTCGATTACAATAACTTGCAATCTAATCAAGTGATTGTAGATCTTACTAACCTAGTTTTATCGCTTAAAGATAAAAACGATGTTGCTACTCGAACTATCCAAGAGCTTAGAAAGGGTGTTGAAATATCTAGTGCGGAATCTCAAAGAGATAACTTAGATGCACTGCACGAACCTGGTCGCTACTACTTAGGTAACGCAAGGGGCTACAGTGATGCGGTTTTAGAGGTTGCCAGACTAGGCTACACTAATAAAATTATGCAATATATCTATTCGGCTAGAAACGATCCAAACCGTACAGAGCGCCGAATAGGTACTAGGAACAACGGCAACTCCTATAGCTGGAGTGAGTGGCAAAGCAAATACTAATATAAGGAGAATAAATAATGACAGATGTAAGAATCCAAGATTTTGGCGAAAATTCAAGACCTAATGCCAATGATGAATTTATGATGATTTTTAATGACAACTCAGAAGGCAAAACGCGCTTGAGGGATGCTTTTTATGGTATGGTGCCAGACGGTGAATCAACCCACAACAACGTTTTTAGAGGTTGGAATCTAGGGGCTTTAAATTCTACACATATTGCTAACATTCAAAATGGTACTTTTAGAGATATGTTTATTGGTGACTATTTCTCCATCAATGGATCCAATTATGTTATTGCTGGTATCAATTACAAACGTGGACACGGGGATAATATTTCACTCGGTAATCACTTACTTTTAATGCCTGATCGTCTTTCTAAATTAGACGATGGCACAGTTTTGAGACCCAACGGTAAAGATACTCGCTTTATGAACGACACAGATACTACCGCAGGTGGTTTTGCTAATACTAAGTTATACAAGACTTATATGCCATCTATTCAACGTAAGCTAGAAGCTGATTTTGGTTCACACTTACTTAATTTTAGACAGGTGGTGTCTACTCATGTTGATGCTGATGGGGCACCAGACCAAGGTGAGTGGCGTGATGCAAAAGTAGGGATTCCTGACGAACCCATGGTATATGGCACTACTTTGAATGGAAACAATAAGAATAATGCTTGGTATAACGTAGGCGATGACACCATGCAATTACCACTATTTCGCCTCAATCCAGAAGAAAGTAATAATCACAGAGATGCAGCATTTTGGCTCCGTGATATCCACTCTGCTTCCGGGTTTGCGTCTGCGGGCACCGTTGGCGATGCTTACTGGGGCGGTGCTTCTCTCACTTGGTATGGCGTTCGGGCTTACTTCCTTATCGGTTAATCGAGCAATCTAACACCCCTTTAGGGGTGTGATGCGAGTGGGGAGGAATAAAAATGTATTTATTATGTAAAAGTCATCCACCCTAGTTTTTATTAGAAAGAGGACCTATGTCAGTACCTAAAAGTAAAAGAAAAAGATCACGTTTTGAAGTCTTTCATAATATGCAATGTCTACAAAAGGAATTAGTTAAATATTTGATGCTGGATTTTGGCGTTACCAGATGTACAAATTTAGGAGAAGCTCAATTTTTAGACCTTAAATTTGAAAGAATTATTAACTTGTGTGCAGATATTGTAGGAGACATTCATAGAGCTAACGACTTGTTTGTAACTAACCTTTTAGAATATGAGCAGCGGAGACTTTATCAAGATAAAGCAATAGCTAATTGTGATGTCTTAAAACAAGAGTTGCAGTCGATTGTAGATATTATGCCAGGGCTAAATATTAATAAATATAAGACTTCAATTAAAATGATTGACAAAGAAATAATTTTAATTAAATCTTGGCGAAAGTCTGATATTAGACTTAAGAAAAAGGTTTAATTATAAACAATAGGGTAGTTTCTATGAACCCATTTCTCTGCTTCCGAGTTTGCGAATGCGAGCAACAATGGCGATGCTAACTGGAACGGTGCTTCTAACACTTGGAATGGCGTTCGGGATTCCCCTTATACTAAAATGATTATTATCAGAACAAGATAAGGAAGAAGGAGGAACTGTCCTTCTACTTTTTATGAAAGGTAGTAAATAGCAAGGTGGACGCGACCAGTTACGATTGTTGTCGCTATTAGCCATCTTATTTTTATGGAAAAAGTAAGTGATTTAAACAATTTATATAGAGCTTATTTGAAGAGTAAAAGTGGTAGTGATTGGAAACCACAAATACAAATGTATGAAATGAATTATTTATCTAAACTAGTTGAAACTAGCGAAGAATTACAAAATCATACATATAAAGCTAAACAAGGATCACATTTCACTGTTTATGAAAGAGGAAAAGCACGCAATATTAGAAGCAATCCTTTTAGCGATCGAATAATAAGGCGTAGTTTTTGCGATAATGTTTTGATCCCAAAATTGCGTAAATATTTGATCTATGATAATGGTGCATCCCTAGAAGGTAAAGGAATATCCTTTACTAGGCGTAGATTTGAACAGCATGTGCATGAATATTATAGAAAATATGGTACTAATGAAGGCTATATCTTACTTATTGACTTCAGTAAGTATTACGACAATATTCGTCACGACAAACTTAAAGCAGCTGTTTCTAAATATGTGCATAATTCGGAATATTTGTGGTTATTAGATCGTGTACTAGAAAATTTTAAAGTTGATGTATCATACTTAAATAATGAAATGTATAAACATTGCTTAGAGATACGCTTTGATGGGGGAAAGCAGGCAAAGCTAGATAGTAAATATCTAACTGGTCAAAAATACATGGCCAAAAGCCTTGCAATTGGTGACCAGGTTTCTCAAATTTGCAGTATTTTCTTCCCAACACCTATCGATAATTACTGTAAAATAGCGCGTTCGATTCGTTGGTACGGTCGTTATATGGACGATAGCTATATTATTAGTAAAGATAAGCAATTTCTACATGAAATCTTGAATAAGATTACTGAAATAGCTAATGATTTAGGCATCTTTATTAATCACAAAAAGACTAAGATAATGAAGATTAATCATACGTTCACGTGGTTAAAATTGCGCTATCGATTAACAGACAGTGGGCATCTAGTAAAAAGGATTAATCCTAAAACTATTACTAGAGAGCGGCGTAAACTTAAGAAATATCGCAATTTAGTAGATCGCGGTAGTTTAGAACTATTAGATGTGCAAAACTCTTTTAAGTCATGGCTAGGTACTTACGATAAATTGCTATCATACCGCTCTAAATCAAACTTAATAACTTTATATAATGAATTATTTTCAAAGCGCACATAGCGCTTTTTTATTTTGAAAGGAAGTTAACAAATGACTGACCCAAATGTAATGAATCCAACACCAACACAAGAAGAAGTAACTTTAAAGTTAAACGCTGAAGAAGCAGAAATGATTAAGGAATTGCTTAGTGACTATAGCTACGCTTGGTTAAGTGATGCAACAACTAATTGTAAGCGTGTACTTATCAATAAAGATAAAATTGGCACATATCCTTATGTAGACACTCCACCAACAGGAGTAACTAATCCGGTTTACGACTGGACAGCTAAGAAATGGCGCTCTAGTGATACAGCAAGCAAGGATCAATATGAAGACGTTTATGCAGAAATCAAAGCTTTAAAGGGGCAAGGTCAAGATTCAAACACTGAAATCGCCGCTTTGAGAGAATCAAGCGTATCAGTTAATAAAAACCTTGCGGAATTAGGACAACAATTTAACAGTTTCGGCTCTCAAGTAATGGATGCTTTGAAAGAACTTGCCGCCGCTGTAAATGGCAAGACAAATTCTAATGCTACCGCACCTACTGCACCGGATGAGTCTGAAGAAGTGCCTAAGGAACCTACTAAGACCGATGAAACAGAAGAAACTACCAAGAAAGGAGACGCTGAATAATGCTAAAGTTAAACTTTACTTTTAAACCTTTTAACCTCAATCCTTGCTATACGCAAGCTGAAAAAATGTATAACTGGGGCTGGATTGACAAACATGATTTAGCAAACGATGTAGCACAAGGTACTTTACCAGCTAGTGAGTATGAACGTATCACGGGTGATAAATATGAAGTATCTGAAGGAACTGCTAAGTAGAACGGAACATCATCCAGCACATATTATTCTAGGTCTAGTAACTGCAGCAATAGGCATCATGCTTATCATTGATGATAACTATTACTTCTGGCCGCCGGACATGGCTGTTTTTATCAATAGTGACTGTATTGGTACTTGGGCGTTATTTACTGGATTAGGGCTAATTTATGTAGCTTTACAAAAAGCTATTCCTAGTCAAGCTAATTTAATCTGGCTACTATCGCAATGTGCTTTTGTGGGTGGCGAAAGTTTTCTCGAGTTTGCAAACGGAATAGTAACTCATAACAATCACTTGATAGCCTTCTCTTTTGCGATGTTTGGCTATTTACTGTTAACGTTTGGAGTTATTAGATCTAACAGTTTAATTAACCGCAGAATTGAAAAAAGGATCAAGGATAGAGATCGTAAAATAGCAGAAGGAAGGTAATTATTATTGAGAAAGACTTAGTTTTAATTATTACTTCCGGTGCATTAGGTTCTATCCTATCTATCGTTGTTGGAGCTTATCAGGCTTATATTAAGCACAAAGATGAGAATAAAAAGCGCGATACTGACGACTATTTTCATCGTTGGATGAGTGCAGAGGATGAAGTAGATCGTGTGCGAGATGAAAACCGTGATTTGAAAGATGAAATCTCACATTTAAAATTGAAATTAAAGGAAGCAAAGAAAAATGGATAATATTGTTATGGATATAGCGGCGGTGGTTATTGCCATCGTTTTTTCTTACGCTGTTTTTTGGTATAAGAAGCATAAAACCGTTATCGATAAAAAGAAAAGTGAAGGAGACGCATTAGCGTTTTCTTTAGACATTCTAGGTAAGCTGGCAAGTGTATTCTCTTATGATCTTAAAGATTCAAGTGAAAAAGGAACTGCTAAAAAGAAGGAAGTTGCAACTAAGATTAAATCATCGTTAGCAGATGCAAAACTCCCTATTCCTAGCGATGCTGCTATTTCAGGTGCAATCGAAAAAGCTGTAACTGCTATGAAATTAGCGGATGATGAAGAAAAGAGTGATAATGATGTTAAAAATGGTTGATGTATATAGCGATTCTCCACGCTCATATGCTACTCAAAGTGGTGTAGATATCATTATGGTGAAAGCAACACAGGGCACAGGTTATGTTAATCCTCGTTGCGATACGGACTATCAAGCGGCTAAAAGAGCTGGGAAAATGTTAGGCTTTTATCACTATTGTGGTGGTGGCAATCCTGAAGCGGAAGCGAAATATTTTTACAAAAATACGAAGAACTATGTAGGTGAAGCCGTTCCTGCTGTAGACTGGGAAAGCAACCAGAATGCTAGTTGGGGTAATACTAATTATGTTCGTCGATTTGTTGATGAATTTCATAAATTATCTGGTGTGTGGTGCTTGATTTATGTTCAAGCTTCATCAATCAGCCAAGTTGCCAACTGTGCTAAGGATTGTGGCTTATGGGTTGCTTCTTATCCTTCTATGGATTGGAAGAGTTGGAAGTTGCCTAATATGAATGTTAAAACAAGCCCATGGCCTACCTACACTGTTTGGCAATTTACCGGCGACAACATGGATCGTAATGTGGTTAATACCACTAAGGAAGGCTGGAAGAAATTAGCAAAAGGCAGTAGTAAAGCAGAAGCTAAGCCTAAAAAGAAATCTACCTGGAAAAAGAAATCAGGTACTTTTGTATTAGGTCAAGCTCTAGAAATTCATAAAGAGCCTCATATCAGCTCACCCGCTATCGCAAAACTACCTAAAGGTTCTGTAGTAAAGTATGATGCAACTCTACAAGGTCCTAAGCGCCTGTGGCTAAGACAACTACGTTCTAAAGGTTATGGCTATATTGTTGCAAAGGATAAATATAATAAGCCATTAGGAAAAATCAAATAAAAGGAGGCGAAAAATCAACCCCTTCAAATCTAAATCTATAAAAAGAAGCCACTCTAGAGGGAACATCCCTCTAGGGTGGCTTTTTGTGTTATACTGATCTTAGCAATTTTATTTACCCCACGGGGAATGTAAATTGTAACTATAGAGTTAAAATTCTATGTTTTATTTAACTTAAGAGTACAAGAGCTACCTGGGATTGTTCCTGGGTAGCTCTTTTCTTATTCAAAAAAGTATAATAAATTATACTAAAGTTCTTTACATGATACCAAAATGTGATATTATAGTGTTGTAAGGAAATAAAGCATAGAAAACGAGGCATTCAAAATGAAACTTCCAGAATTATTAGGTAGCGAAAAACAAGTTAAATGGGCTAATGACATCAGACAAGAATACATTGATCAACTTGCCCAAGATGAAAAGTTAGTTGAAAAGTATCTTGAATTGAAAGAAAAGTTAGATGATGATTCTAAAGAATTAAAAGACTTGCAGCGGAAGATGAGTACCAGTTTATTTGCTGACATGGATCAAAGTAGATTCGGTAGCATTATAACTCCTGTCATGGGTGCTGATCTTGCTGACAAGCAGGCGTTTGAAGACAAAGTACAAGATGACACCGAAGGCTACTTATTCGCTGACTTTTCTAGCAAGGAAGAAGCCGAAAAATGCTACGAACAAGTAAAGCAAGACTACCTCAAAGCGGGCGGCCAAAAGGTATGGGACTTAAGCGCTCACTATAACGAGATTACTGATAAATACGGTTTTGGCGTTGAAAATGAAGAAACCGACAGTGCATATCAAAAATGGTTTGATGAATCTGAAAAGGTTATGTTTAATTATCTTAAGATTCGCTGGACCAACAAAATTGCTAGTGAAAAATCATCTGCTTGGTATATTGACCACAGACTTAACAAAAAATTCTAGGGGGTAATTAAAATGATGAAACTTGAATTCGTAAAAGATGAAGAAAATTATGAAGTTAGAATTGTAAACGGTGATGACTACGAAGTTGCCGGCGAACTCGTAAAAAATGAAGATGGTGCTTGGTGTTTTAACTATGAAGATCAAAGCGTAGTATACGATGATGATCTTGAAGAAACAGAAGATGATCTTCGTGATGAATTTGAGAACGGCAAGACTGACGACATAGCACATAGCTTTGGCAGTTATAGTTACGAAAAGTAAGAAGGTTTAATCATGAGAGATCTTGAAAAAGCTAGGATACTCATATCGAACCGTGGTACCAGTCTCAAAGAACTATCAAAAACGACTGGTATTCCATATCCGACTTTGAAGCATTATAGTTCAGAGCCGAACAAGTTAGATGATGCCAAAGCAAGCCGCGTAAACTTACTTGCTAAAATTTATGATGAAAAAAAGCCACTCATTTAGAGCGGCTTTTATTTTTGACCGAGTTTTTGACCGAATAAAACGCAAAAGCTAGGAAAATCAAGAAATGGTAATCGCTAAGACACTAGCTTTTGAAATGCTGTGAAATGCTATGAAAAGCATATTATAAAACCCCTCATCTCCATAGATAGAAAGATGCTTTAATTTCAATGTGCTAGAAACGTTGGTATTAAAGCATTTTTGTTTTTACAATTCATTAGAAATTAAATGTGAAGCCCAAAAAAGACTTCATATTAGACTTCATATTTTCGTGAAGTCTGCAGAATTATTTTGATGTGCAGATAGGCTAATCTTAGATATTTAGCTATAATAGACATATATCATTGTTTATGTTGACCAACGTTTTCAGGGCGTTGGTTTTATTTTTAGGTAAAATATAACTAAAAGGTATTGAATCAAGGCAAGGATGAATATTAATTATGATTAAGCACAATAAAGGTGTAAGAGATTTCTTTAAAAATGATTATCCTAAATTATATTTGTTGTCTGGTAGCCAGATACCCACCGATATTAATTTAGACGATAAAAGCCGTATTGGCTATTACTGTAATGTTCTAGCTGTAACATGGTTTGCCATCAATCAACTTGAAGATACGCCACAGCAGCCCTATAGAACGATTATTGTAGAACATTGTATTAACCATGTAACTATAAAAGACATAGTAAGTACGTATAAACACAGTGGATTTTGGGGAACGAATAGGAAAAATGAAGCATTAAAAAAGTTTGCTGAAATATTTAAGCAAGAACAGATTAAGAATAAGATCTATCCGCTGCTAGAATTTGAGTAAAAAAAGAAGCACCAGTAATTAGGTTTACTAGTGCTTTTAGTATGCTGTCAGATTGATTTTAAGAGGTTTTGAGAGGCTTTATTAGCGGCTTAGTATGACTATACTTAATAGTGCAAAAACGGTTCAGGCTTGAAATTTAATAGACAAGGTTAAAAGCCATATACCACAAGGGATACAATGGTTTTATTTAATCTGAAAAAAGCCCCGAAAACTGAACTTTTCTGCACCTGATTGTTTCATAATGTTTCACTAAAAGCCCATGAAATTACGTTTTTTTACGGTTTAAGCATGACACATTAAGTTAGGATTGGTCAGGTTTTGTCAGGTAGTAAAAAGCCAAGATCTTAACAATACATCACAGTAAAAAGCCCCTAAATGTTCGATTTTGTTAGATTGATAAAACGCAATATTTATTACTACAAAAAGTTAGCAAAAGTTAGCAAAAGTTAGCTAACCACAGACCACAATGACAGGTTTAACCTTGGGTTTTCTAAGGGTTTTCTAAATGCGTCAGGTGCATTTAGAAACTGAATAACGTTTCATTATTGAGTAAATCCGCTCTTGTTCAAAATAATAATGTAGTAGTTTGTAGTATTTATTTTAGTCAATTTAATTTAGTAATTGAGTTCGCTTAACGTTATGATAACAAAATAGGTGCATCCCTTGAATGTGGAATACACCTTGATTAGTGCCGATTTCGACATTTATTAAACTTTACCTAAATGCAAGCACACCACCGTTTGAGGGCTTGCTTTATGGTCAACTAAAAGCGCCCGAATTAGGACATAAGGTAAATAATGAATGCCGAATACTCAACGTAGACGTCCATATCCTCACCAGAACCGCACGGGCTTGCACAAGTATTGTATTTGATTTCTTGGATAACTAATTCAGGGTTATTTTCTAAAAAGTAGTTAACTTGATTAGTTAGTTCTTCTTTAGTTTTGGCGCTAATGGTTTCAACTTTTAAATTACGTGCTGTTTGTTTAATCATAATTGACCTTCTTTCTATTCTGCTAACCACCGCTATTGGCGTAGGGGTGGTTTACTGTTTGGCGAGTTGTTTAATTCAAATACATTGTTAAAAATGAGACACCATGAGACACCTTATAAGACGGGGCTTAATCTTACAGCTTCAAGGGATTAGACCGCGTGAGACAACAAGACACCACTTTTCAAACTTTCTCCCGTATGTGCTATATATGTTCCACGGTGTTACACACTACTATTTTATATACTTTTTATATAAATAAGGTGTCTTAGTGTCTTATAAAGTGTTAAAAATATTGATATATCAACGTTTATAAACAAGACACCTTTAATAAAATTGGTGTCTTATGGTGTCTTTTAATGTCTCTTTTTGAAGCCTCTTACTTGTTTACCATTGTAATATCCACGCTTACCACTTTCATAGTTAAAGACATTCTCCATTAAATTACGAATTTTAGTATCTTTATATTGGTAAAGCTTAAACATTAATTCATGAGTAGGAATAAAATCAGCATTGTGAAAGTCATTATATAGAACGTCAGCTAATTCATCTTCTGCACTGTCTACATATTCAAACTTTTTGCGGTGGTTTTCTAGTAACTCTGTTTGCTTGGGTGAAAGTAAAAAGGGATCTTTAGCTTGCTTATAAAGCCATACAGTTTCGCCCCATAGCTGTTGGACGTAATCAAGTGTTAAATCAGTAACGGGGTTTAATTCTTGTAGGCTTTTATGTGTCATTAATGGTAAAAAGCGCCTTGTACCTGTTTTGTCTTTTAAATAGGTTCTGTTATTGGTAGTTCTAGCAAAGATAAATTTTTTAACGAATTGCTTTGGATGTTTGGCATAGGGCGGACGATATTTAAAATTGTTATCAGTTAAAAAACGTTTTATTTCTTCAAATGAGCTTTTACTTGTAGCTGCCATTTCATCATCGTTAACAATAAACATTCCAATTAAATTGCCTAAGTCATCCTTATCAGTAACCGAATTAAATTGGTCAGTATATAGTCCCATTGGTGCTAGATTCTGTAACAATGTGGTTTTACCAATACCTTGACTACCAACTAAATCTAATGCTTGATCTATTTTAGTTAGTGGCTTATAAACTTTAGCCACACCGCCCATGAACCATAATCGAGTTATTAAAATACTTACTTCTGATTTTTTAACGCCTAGAAATTTAGGAAAAAAATCGTCTAATCGACGTTGACCATCATATTTTTTAAAAGCATTCTCCATATAATCAACCATAGGATTAAAAGCGTGGCGTTGAGAAACTATGTTTATAGCACTTTCAATTCTAGCTTTATTAAAAATGGTATTATCATAAACAGCTTTATTTTCAATATAATTAGCTATTTCATCGTCATAACTATCAACAAAAGCACCTTTTTTAATATGAAGTTCTGGTATGTCCTTAGTAATTTCATTTTCTTCAGAAAACTTATTATATTGAAATGCGCCCTTGAATATTGGATCATTTTCCAAAATAATTACGACATTTTTAATACTATCTTTTATAATATTACCGTTAGAGTTTAATTTAAAAAAAGAATATATTTTGTCGTATTTTTTTCTATCTCTTTCTTGTGCTTTTCTGATGTTTTCAACGGCTTCAGTTGGTAAATGTATCATTTTTCTTTGCTCATGATTTTGCAAATCTTTGCCTTGTTTTTCTAGTTTCTTACCAAGATTTAGCATATTTTTAGCTTCTTTCTTTTTTATCATTCACTTGTGATCCTTTCTGTATTTCATGATGTTAAACATCTAAGATTAATCTACCTGCACAATTAATATTGTTTAGTCCTTAACTACGCCCATAGTTACGGGCTTTTTATTTTGCTTTTGGGACGGCATCTCATGATCTTTAAGCCAATTAGTTATGCTTGCTTTTCCATAAAGCTTGCGACCGTCAATGTTTGCCACTGGCATCCCCAAAGAAGCCCAATATGTAATAGTTGAATCAGCAACGCCAAAATATTTAGCGATTTCTTTGCGGTTTAAGTAAGGCTTGCTTGATGTGGTGGCTTGCTTGATTGCGTCCCTCACAACGTTAAGCACATATGTTTTAATTTCTGTTTCTTGGTTTTCGTCTAGTTTGAACTCCATTGTTAACGCTCCTTTTCAATAAATTCAGCTTGATCTTCATAACTTTCAAACCATTCCTGCTGGTTTGCTAAATCTAACGCAATTTTTGCAATTTCTCGCCATATATAGGATGTAGGATAGGTTACACCATCTATAATTTCAATGCTTCCATTTTCTGCACCTTCAATTAACGTCTTTAAAGTTTCGATGTCTTGGGTCATTTTTTTATCACGTTTATCAAATTCCATAATTATTGCTCCTTAATTGATTTAGCATTGTCTGTTAAGTCGGTTGAATAATCTGCAAGTTCATTGGTTAAATGCTGCAGCAGCTTTTTAGTACTCATAGGGTCGGACGGGTCATCTTCTGGCACATCTTCAATTAACTTAGACAATAATCCATAGCTAACAAATAATTGTTCTGCAATTCTGTTCATTTCATATAAAGCTTGATGCAATTTAATTTCATCGTTCACGGTTTAAGCCTCCTCGGGTTCAAAGTCGTCAAAATCATATTTACCACCTTGCAAGTCGTAGACGGTTTGGGCTAGTTCATTTCTCATAACCTCTATATATCTTTCAGGAATCTTATTTCGTCCATATTCCATAATCGTACCGTCTACAAATGCACAATAGAGGTAACCGTCCTTATACCAACGATTAACCACGTTTGAACCGTCTGCACTGTAATTAGTCATGGTTAGCCACCTCCTTTTTGGGATGCACAGCTGTTGTGTGTGCCTGCATAAATTCATCAATGGCATTTTTGCTAATGCGTTTAGAGTTACCGAACTTAATTATAGGTAATCCTAGCTTAATAACTTTTCTTAAACTGTCGTACGTGGTGAATCCCATGTATGACATCGCTTCTTTAAAAGTTAAATATTCTTTACTCATTTTTGTACTTCCTTTCATCAATACAATTTTGTATTTATGAGTAAATTATACAATACATTTTTGTATAATCAATACGAAAATGTATTATTTTTAAATAAAAAATGCTATTATATGCTAAAGAGGTGAATATTAAAATGAATAGAATAAGAGAAATAAGGGAAAATAAAAAATTATCACTTAAGAAAACTACAGAACTTTTAAAAAGCAATGATCTTTTAACGTTAACTCCTGATGCTTTAGCTAAATACGAAAGAGGGGATAGACAGCCCAATGAACCAACGTGGCAAGCTCTAGCCGACTTTTTTAATGTTTCAGTGGACTATTTAAAGGGCTATGGTTATTCAAAGGAATATATCTATCAACAACTAGATGATGCTTACAAAGAACCATATACCAAAGATTATGAAGTAGAACCACCGTTCACTAATCCTGTGTTATCTGCTAAAGAAGAAATTGAAAAATATTGTGAGCAAAATAAAATCAGTATCCCGAAAGATACTGACTTAGATTTTTGGAAAACTAACTTCAATTTTATTTTTAATGATAAATCAGTTAATCGACTGTTAACTACTAAGGATAAATACAGCGATAGCGATATTAAAGAATTAATTATTAATGCTATTTTCTGGAAAACATTAAAACCAGAAACTAAACGAGTATTAAAGTTAAGAAGCCACAATTCTTAATGCTGACATCGCAATTCTAAAGCCTAGTTCGTTCTGATTAGTTGTTAGTTGATTATCTTGCATCCCACAGCGTTGGTAAAATACAGATCTCACATATTCAATTCATGTTAAGTATTTAAGATTAGTCTACCTGCACACATTCACTAATCGAGGTAAACAAACATGAACAATGATATTAAAGAATACACCACGCCCAGTGGTGAAAAACGATACAAGTTTTTGATTTATGTGGGTAAGGATGAAACTACAGGAAGAACAATTCAGATTAAGAAGCAAGGCTTTAAAACTGAAAAGCAAGCCCTAGAATGCTACCTAAATTACAAGCTAAAGGTAGTCAAGGGTGAGTATGTCCCAGTTACTAAGCGCAAGCTGCGCCTAAATGATCTATATAAGATGTGGGTCAAACTGTATAAGAAAACGGTGCAAGAAAGTACGTTTGTTTCAACTGAAAAGATATTTGAGAATCATATTCTTAAACAACTAGGGAACATCTATTTAAACAAGTTAACTGTTTCTCAATGTCAAAATGCGGTAAATACGTGGGCGGATGTAGCACCAAAAACTTTTAAGCGATTTGTATTCTATGCTTCTAAGTTGATTAATTACGGTATCACTATGGAATTAATGAAGAAAAATCCCATGAAGAAAGTTATCTTGCCTAAAATTGAAAGAGACAACAAGAAATTTGATAACTTTTATTCTAAAGATGAACTCAATACGTTCTTAAGGGACGCAAAACAATATAATTTCAGATACTTCATGTTCTTTAGACTGTTAGCCTATTCAGGAATGCGCAAGGGCGAGTGTCTAGCCCTCAAATGGTCGGATATTGATTTTAAAAACAATACCATAGACATCAACAAGTCCTTAGCAAGTGGCGAAAATAACCGCCTGTACCTTTCCCCATGTAAGACTAGTAACAGTGTTAGAACCCTAGATATGGATGCTGAAACGATGCACTATTTGAAAGAGTGGCGAACCAAACAACAAAAGGAAATGCTGAAACTAGGCTTGAATTTTCTTAGCAATGATAATTTAGTTTTTGCCAATAGCGAGGGTAACTATACCGTCCTATCTAAACCTCAACGGTGGGACAATGCTATTTGTAAGAAGTTTGGACTACGACATATTAAAGTTCACGGCTTTAGACATACGCACGCTTCTTTGTTGTTTGATGCGGGTGTTTCTATGAAAGATGTTAAGGAACGTCTAGGACATTCCGACATCACAACGACCATGAATATTTATACCCATGTAACTAAAAAGAAAGCCAAAGAAACGGCTGTAGACTTTGCTAATTACATGGAATCATAGGCAAAAAACTTCATATGCGACTTCATATTTTTCAGTGAAGCTCCAAAAGCCTTGATATTAAAGCACGGACGGGGGCTAATTTCTAAACCCCCTCATCTCCATACAATAGTAAAAGTCTTGCTAGGATATGATTCCTAGCAAGACTTTTATTTTTATTTATTAATAATAATTAGTTATAGCTTTGCCCTAAAAATAAGTATTAAACATTATAAAAGCTGCTATTTATAATGGAACCTAAAGAAAACTGTTTTTACAGATAATAGGTGAGCGAATGATTAAATACAAAAATAAATACTTTGAAGGGGAAAGAATACTTTATGGCATTAATGATGCATTACCTTTGGTCATGGTGAATCTCCTTTAAAGGAGGTAAATAATGTCAGATTAAAAGATTCAATTTTTACATGGAAGTATCCATTATGGTATGACGATCATGTAGAAGTAGAAAATACTACCTTTGAAATAATGTCTAGGAGTGGAATTTGGTATACTAAAAACATTTCTATTAAGAATAGTGCTTTACAAGCGCCTAAACTATTTAGAAGAGCAAGTCATATTAGATTGGACAATGTTCATTTTGCCAATGCAGAAGAAACGATGTGGACTTGTAATGATATTAGAATTACTAATTCACAAATTAATGGCGACTATTTTGGCAAGGATAGCAAGAATATATATCTAGATCACGTGAGTATAGTTGGTAATTATGTTTTTGATGGTGCTGAAAATATTGAGGTTCACAATTCAACTTTTGTCTCTAAAGATGCTTTTTGGAATTGTAAAAATGTGACTATCTATGATTCAACAATTGATGGTGAGTATCTAGCTTGGAATACTGAGAATATTAAATTCATTAATTGTAAAATCGAAAGTGATCAAGGATTAAATCATATTGATCATCTTGAAATTAAAAATAGTTCACTTATTCATACTGATTTAGCTTTTGAATATGTTTCAGATATGGATGTAGAAGTGACTAGTAAAATTGATAGTGTTAAAAATCCCGTGTCAGGTAAAATTGTAGCGCCAGAAATTGGAATTTTAATTATGGATTCAAATAAGATTGATCCTGAAAAAACGAAAATCAATTGTCCAAAGATAATTTCAAAGGTAAAGCATTCAGATAATAATCAAAAACCAAAGGATTAGTGATAATAATGGAATATGATTTTAAAAATGCACCTGATCGTAGTCATACGGATTCAGTAAAGTGGGATGTTAAGCCAGGTGAATTACCGATGTGGATTGCCGACATGGATTTTAAAACAGCACCGGAAATCATTAAGGCAATGAAAGAAAAAGTTTCATTAGGTGCCTTTGGTTATGAGTGGCCACAAGCTGATTATTTTAATGCGGTAGCGGATTGGTATGAAATAGAACATGGATATCGTCCGCAAACCAATTGGATGATCTTTACCACGGGAGTTGTGCCCGCGATTTCATCGATTGTGCGGCGTGTTTCGCACATTGGCGATAATGTTCTAGTTCAAGAACCTGTTTACAATATTTTTTACAACTCTATTTTGAATAATGGGCGCCATGTTTTATCAAGTAATTTAGTGTTTGATGGTGAACATTACAGCATTGATTGGACAGATTTAGAAGAAAAATTAGCTGATCCACTCACTACGTTAATGATTTTCTGTAATCCTCACAATCCTATTGGTAAGGTTTGGACTAAAGCAGAAGTTCAAAAAATTGCACAATTATGTCAAAAACACCATGTGGCTTTGCTTTCGGATGAGATTCATGGTGACTTAGTCAGAAAAGGACAGGGCTATACACCAGCATTTTCAATTGAAGCTAAAAGCAATGTGATTTCTTTGGTTTCACCAAGCAAGACTTTTAATGTGGCTGTACTTCATGCTGCTTATGAAGAGGGGCATGATTGGCTGAAGAAGTTAAAGCAACAGTTAAATGAGAATTTTGATTATGTCAGTCAGTTCATTCAAGAAAATGTTCCTGAGGTAAAAGTTGTCTCTGGGGATGCTACTTATTTGATGTGGATTAATGTACAGAAAGTGACTGATAATTCTGCAGATTTTGCTGCTTTTTTGAGAAAAGAGACAGGTCTAATTGTTTCAGCAGGTATTGTTTATCGCGGTAACGGACAAGATTTCATTCGGATAAATTTAGCCTGCCCATTAGCAATGGTAAAAGACGGAATGAAGCGATTGGTAGAAGGAATCCGTAAGTATAGCAAATAGGTTTACATGTAAACAAAAAGGTAGATATATAATTAAGAAAAGGGTTTCATTTTTATAGCCTCAAAGTATATACTTTATGTGAGGTGATTTAAATGGAACCATTATTTTTAACCCCGTATTTTAGACCAAAGATTTGGGGCGGACGCAAATTAGATGATATTTTTCACTATGATATTCCAGAAGGAGAAGTCGGTGAGGCTTGGATTATTTCTGGCTATAAGGATGATGCTTCAGTAGTAACTGAAGGTCCACTTAAGGGCATGTCTTTAAGAGATGTTTATTTAAAACATCCAGAATTATTTGGTAATCCTAAGGCTAAGGAATTTCCACTTTTGGTTAAGTTCTTGGATGCCAATGATAATTTATCAGTGCAAGTACACCCAGATGATGATTATGCTAGAAAAGTAGAAAATGATTCCGGCAAGACTGAAAGCTGGTACGTCATGCAAGCAGACCCAGGTGCCTACATTATTTATGGTCATTATGCTAAGACTCGTGAAGAATTAGCTGATATGATCCATAAGGGTGAATGGGACAAGTTGCTCAGAAAAGTTCCAGTTAAGGCTGGCGACTTTTTCTACGTTCCAGCAGGTACAATCCATGCTTTGACTAAGGGTTGCTTGGTAATTGAAACTCAACAATCAAGTGATGTTACTTACCGTCTTTACGATTATGATCGAGTAGACAAGAAGACCGGTAAAAAGCGTGAACTTCATACGCAAAAATCAATTGATGTAACTACTGTACCTCATGTTGATCCTAAGCTTGATATTAAGACCAGCAAGGATCAAGATGCAGAAATTAAGACTTTGGTAGAATCACCAATTTCACCACACTTCTACTTATGGCAAATTGACCTTGATGGTACTTGGAAAACAGGGTTAAAGGATCATCCATATCTTTTAGTTTCAGTCATTAAAGGCGAAGGAAAACTTGAAGCTGATGGCAAAACATATGATTTGAAATTAGGAACTAATTTAATTATTCCAAATGAGATGAAGAAATTCACTTTCACTGGTAAAATGAGAATAGTTATGTCTGCACCTGGTGAGGAATAACCGTTTATTTTATCAGATTTAGGAGTGAGAAATTGTGATCTATGTCGCTTGTGGTTCAATAATGGCAGTGATTGGAATTATTTGGTTGATTTCACCAGCCAAGAAGCCTAATCGGATTTATGGCTATTTATCTTATCTAGCGCAAGTTAACAAGGATAGTTTTAAGTTTGCTCAAAGAAGGGCAAGTTTATATTGTATTTTATTCGGCTTGATTCAAGTCGTAATAGGGTTAGTTATTCACTATTTGAATTGGGATCGCTATTTTCTCATTTGGCTATTAACTTTTTATTTATTTATCTTATTGCCAATTGTCTTTACTGAAAAAAGTCTCAAATCTTTTTTAAGTAAAAGACATGAATTGCCACATGACTATGTCGATCCCGATCAAGTAAAACGTCAAAGAACAAAAGGATTTAGGGATCGATAATGAGTTTGAGAATCTTAATGGTTGAAGATGACAGTTCTGTCGCTGAAATGATGGGAATGTTTTTCAAAAAAGAAGGTTGGCAGCAAGATATCGCTGTCGACGGTGTCGAAGCCGTCGATATGTTTAAAGAAAATGCAGATAAGTATGATTTGATTACATTAGATCTGAATTTGCCAAAAAAAGATGGGATTCAGGTTGCTAAGGAAGTAAGGGCTATTTCTCCTACTGTTCCAATTATCATGCTTACTGCTAGGGGCAGTGAATCAGATCAAGTTCTGGGATTAGGAATTGGTGCTGATGAATATGTGACTAAGCCATTTAGTCCAATTGCCCTGATTGCACGAATTAAGGCCCTTCATCGTCGTGTGATGATGGAAGAAGATGTTCAAACGCAAGAAAATACTAATCAGGAATATGAAATTCAAACACCTCATCTAAAAATTTCTAAGGATAGACGAGAAGTTTTGTTTGATGATCAACCGGTAGTTGATTTAACACCTAAGGAATTTGATTTACTGTATACGATGGCTCAAAAGCCTAAGCAAGTATTTTCACGTGATCAGCTATTAGAGTTAGTATGGGGATATGAGTATTATGGTGAAGAACGAACCGTTGATGCTCATATTAAAAAATTGCGGCAAAAATTAGAAAAAGTTGGCGCCAAAGTTATTCAAACAGTCTGGGGTGTCGGCTATAAGTTTGACGATTCGCAGGTCAAATAATGAAATTAATTTATCAGAACATGCTGGGCTTTCTTTTGATTATCGTAACCACGATTTCCATTATTGGTTATTCAGAAATCGGATATGCCCGTAATCAGGCTTACATGCAAAATTATCAACGAATGGAAAGTTATGCTAATTCGTTGGGAGAATTAGCTGAAACGGATGGCAAAAACGGCACAGCTTTACTAAATGATAATTTCTTGAATCAATTAGAATTTGTATTGCGTGGAGATGACGTTCATCTACGTATTTTTGATGATAAAAATACGCAAATTTATCCTCGGGTCAATGCCAAAGTTCAATTGTCTGATAAGATTTTTTCTACTTTGCAAAATGGACAAGAGATTCGCATCCAGAATAACCATACTGAAAATTCCCCAATTGGTTCAACTAAGGACGCATATACTGGTGTCTTAGTCCCCTGGATGAATGGAAAAAATTTGGTTGGTATAGCGTGGATTAGTTCTAGGGTAAAACATGTTGAGCGACCAATATATATGGCTAAGCGCAATTTATTGCGGGCTTTGTTAATCACTGTAGCAGTTGGACTTATTCTTAGCTTTATCATTTCATATTATTCAACTAAACGAATCAAACGGTTGTCTCGGGCAACGCAAAAAGTTGCCTCAGGAAACTTCAATGTACAGATCGCTCATAAAGACAGTGATGAAATTGATCAGCTGGCTGAAAACTTTAATAAAATGGTTAAGGCACTTAAGCAATCAAATGAAGAAGTTAGGGCACAAGAAAAGCGGCGTGATCAATTTATGGCTGATGCAGCTCATGAAATGCGAACACCTTTGACAACTATTAATGGCATTCTGGAGGGCTTGCAGTATGACGCCATTCCGGAAGAATCTAAGCCTAAGTCTATTGATTTAATGCAACGTGAGACTAAACGTTTAATTAGGTTAGTTAATGAAAATTTGGATTATGAAAAAATCCGTAATAATCAGATCATGTTGATTAAAACAGATTTTGATGCAATGCCAATTCTGCATGACTTAAAGTCACAGTTAAAACAAAATGCTCAAAAGGCTAAAGACGAAATTAGTGTTGCTGGTCCAGAAAAATTGCCAATTTATGCAGATCGTGATCGATTTACGCAGGTGATGGTCAACTTGGTTCAAAATGCCATTCAATTTACGCATGATGGTCACATTCAAATTTCTGGTAAAAGATTGGAACATGCTAGTGAAATATCTGTCAAGGATGATGGTATCGGCATGAGTAAAGACCAAACTAAGTTTATCTTTGAACGCTTTTTCAAGGCTGATCCATCAAGAGCGAGGATGGGCACAGGCGAATCTGGGTTAGGATTGGCCATTGTTTCCTCATTGATTAAACAGCACGGTGGTAAAGTAAAAGTGGCTTCTGCACTTGGCAAAGGATCAACATTTACGGTTATCTTTTATGATAAAGGCTATGAACAATTTATAAGCAAAGATGAATAGAAAAAGGCATTCAGCTGCAATTTTATACAGCTGAATGCCTTTTAATTTTCTTTAGTTTTTATCACTTTTTTCTGTGCTACTTTTATTTTGCTCGGTTAATTGATTCTTAAGTACTTCTTCTGGCACTTTAGTAATATCTTTTTCACGATTGTGCAATTCAGAAGCATCAGTCTTATAGAGCTTGGTTGTAGAACGGTTATGATTTTCACTGTAAAGTGAAGTAGAACTATCTGCTAGGCCTTGTCTGATTGAGATCATCTTTTGATAATTAGTAGAGTAATTAAACTGAGTTGGATCAACCGGTACAAAACCTGTTGGAGTGTAAAACCGTAGTAAATTATGATTATTAAGCAAATCAGAATAATGAAGAGAATCTTTAGCTTTTTTAGCTAAAGCGGTAATTTCTTTCTTTTCCTGCGGGCTAAAATTAATAATTTGTCTACCGTTAATTCGGTTGTAAACTGTTCCTTTTATTCCCTTGCCTCCAACGATAATATATTTGGAGCTGACAATAGTACCATTTCTAAAGACGATCCAATCTTGTCTATGAGGAGAAAGCATGTCGCTACCAAATTGAACATAGCCCTTATTACTGATTCCAAGTAGGTGAAGCAAGGTTGGAAGAACGTCGATTTCGCCAGCAATTTCGTGACTGATTTTTCCTTTTAAATTATCAGCGTGAATCATGAATGGAACTTTTTGCATTTGCACATTGTTATATGTGTTCCAAGTATCAGCACTTTCATTAATAATTGGAGCTAAGGTTTCATTTTCGGAATTACTTAATCCATAGTGATCACCATAGATTACTATCATACTATTTTTATAGAGGCCAGAAGCTTTTAGATAGTTGAAAAATTCATGAACTGCTTCGTCTAAGTAATGAGCAGTTTCAAAATAGTTGTTAATAGTTTGATCGCTCGTTTTAGTGGTCTTAAAGTTAGGATCGCGATCATCTTTATCTAGATCAAATGGAATATGGTTAGTAACAGTAATGAATTTTGCATAAAATGGCTGTTGCATTTGTTCTAGGTACTTGATGCTCTCGGCAAACAACAGCTTATCTTTTAAACCGTAACCAATATTGTCTTTATTTTGTGTACTGAAATAATTCTTATCAAAGAAATAGTTATAGCCCATATTTTTATAGACATCATTTCTATTCCAGAAAGTACCGACATTCCCGTGGAATACAGCAGAAGTATACCCATCTTGACGCAGAATTTGGGGAGCTGCCTGGAACGTATTCTCAGAACCAAGTGAAGTGAATAATGATCCATCTGAAATCCCATATGTACTGGTTTCTAACATGTTTTCAGCATCACTAGTTCTACCTAAACCAACTTGATGATAAAAGTTATCAAAACTCAAAGTATGTTTATTTCGATAAAGTGAATTTAAAAACGGTGTCACTTCTTTGCCATTAACCTTAAGGTTAATTAAAAACTGTTGAAAACTTTCCAAGTGAATGACAATTACGTTTTTATTTTTCTCTACGCCAAAATATGCGGATGAGGGAGCAGAATGAATCTTATTGGTAAAATTCAAAATCTCATTTAGATCTGAAGCATTAGCATTTTTGGTTACCTGAACGTTTTGTGCGCTCTTGAAACCATCATAAGCAGTAAAAGTATCAATTCCCAAATATTTCACTACATAAGAACGGTCAAAGGTATTTCTTAAAAGGCGTGGACGGGAAATCTCAGCCAGAAAGATGTTCAAAGTAGTAATCAATGCTCCAACTGAAGTAATAGCGATGGGAGTTGACAGCCCGTATGATTTTTGATCGATTCGTATTTTATGAATAACCAAAAGGATGATGATAATGATAAGGTCAATCCAAATTAAGATGTCGGTAGGGTGGAGTAAAGCAACAGTACTTTTACCCAAGCCTTGGGAGACCTTGCCAGCATTAGTCATTGTTTTAATGGTTAAAAAATCAGTAAATTGCCGGTAGTAGATAATGTTTGCAAATAGCAAAGCAGTATTTGCAAAATCCATGATTAACATGGCGATATAGGAAATAATAGGTTTAGGGATGTAAAAGCCAATACTAATCAAAATTACAGCAGTCCCAATCGGGCTGAGCCACATGATAACGTGCTGGTAAGGATCCGATAAACCTAAATTAAAGTCGAAATAAGCGGCAAAAATGTATTTTATCCAAAACCAAAATACCAAAAGAACCAAAAATCCAGTTCTTGTTTGAATAAAATTGCTAATTTTCTTTTTCATATTTTTCTCCTTTAACATCTTTTAATTTTAAAGGTTCCTTCTGCTTAAAACAACGATTTATCAAGAGTTATGCATTTTTTAATAATTACCTTTTGAAAAAATGGTTATAATCTAGAAGGAATAATTTAGAAAGAGGCAAAGCATGCTGTTTTTCGGCCCACTTTATAATTTTTTAGCAGAACGTTATGCGACTAGTATTAATCATTTTGCATTAGTTAAATTAACTTTTTTAGCATTAGATAAAACCTTCTTTTACTTTCTTATTTTTGCGGTTTTACGGTTGATCTGGCTTCTTTTTGTTAGAAGAAGACGATCAATTAAATCGGAAGTTAGTGTTTGGATTTTTGCATTTTATCTAATTTTGATTTTAATGTTGACAACGTTCAGAGATACTTATTTTCCATGGCAACTTGTGTTTAATTTTAATAGGCCGTTGAGTGATGTTAATTTAGTTTTTATGAAGGAAACGTGGAAATTAGTTTATGCGCCAAGCAGGTTAGATTTCTTTTACAATTCACTGGGCAATATTATGTGTTTTGTGCCGTTTGGAATATTATTTCCAATTGTTTTTTCAAAGAAGCAATCATTTTTTAAAACTATTTTGATGGGGATGCTGTTTTCAATTGTCATTGAAACATTGCAATTTTTATTATCAACTGGTGTTAGTGACATTGATGATGTCTTCTTTAATACGTGTGGTGCGATCTTAGGCTATTTGATTTATCTCTTTTTCAAAAAATTATGTATGCGCTTGTAAAATGATACTGGTATTCGATAAATAAGATTGTTAAAATAAGGATGTGAAATTTTTATAATAGTTAGGAAGCAGATTTATGAGTTTAATTAATTTTGATAGTAGTAAGTTAACGCCATTTGTTCATGAAAATGAATTAGGCGAAATGCAAGCTATGGTAAATGCTGCTAACACTGAACTCCGTGATGGTACTGGTGCTGGCAATGATTTCCGTGGTTGGCTTGACTTGCCAGTAGATTACGACAAAGACGAATTTGCTCGTATCAAGAAGGCTGCCAAGAAGATCCAAAATGATTCAGAAGTTTTGGTCTGCATCGGTATTGGTGGTTCATACCTTGGTGCTCAAGCTGCAATTGAATTTTTGAACAGCAACTTCTACGGCAAGGAAAAGACAGACATGCCAACTGTTGTTTTCTGTGGTAACTCACTTTCAGGTTCATACCTTTACGACTTGATTGAATGGGTAGGCGACAAGGACTTTAGTATTAACGTAATTTCTAAGTCAGGTACTACTACTGAACCATCAGTAGCATTCAGAATCTTCAAGGATAAGTTGATCAAGAAGTACGGTAAGGAAGAAGCTGCTAAGCGTATTTACGCAACTACTGACCGTCAAAAGGGTGCTTTGAAGACTGAAGCTGACGCAGAAGGTTACGAAGAATTCGTAGTTCCAGATGATATTGGTGGTCGTTACAGTGTTCTTACTGCTGTTGGTTTACTTCCAATTGCTGCTGCAGGTGCTGACATCGATGCTTTGATGAAGGGTGCTGCAGATGCTCGTGCAGATTACACTGATACTGATGTTCACAAGAACTCACCATACCAATACGCTGCTCTTCGTAACATCCTTTACCGCAAGGGTTACACTACTGAAATTGTTGAAAACTATGAACCAAATCTTAGAATGTTCGGTGAATGGTGCAAGCAATTGATGGGTGAATCAGAAGGTAAGGACAACAAGGGTATTTGGCCATCAAGTGCTAACTTCACTACTGACTTACACTCACTTGGTCAATACATTCAAGAAGGTCTTCGTAACTTATTTGAAACTGTTATCCGTGTTGAAAAACCACGTCACGATGTTAAGATTCCTGGCGATGAAAAGAACTTGGATCAACTTAACTTCTTGGAAGGCAAGAGCTTGAACTACGTAAACGATCGTGCTTACGAAGGTGTTGTTTTAGCCCACACTGACGGTGGCGTACCAGTTATGACTGTTAACATTCCAGATCAAACTGAACACACTCTTGGTTACATGATCTACTTCTTCGAATTAGCAATTGCTATTTCAGGTTACTTGAATGGTATTAACCCATTCAACCAACCAGGTGTTGAAGAATACAAGCGTAACATGTTTGGTCTTCTTAACAAGCCAGGTTACGAAAACTTACACGACGACTTAACTAAGCGTCTTAAATAATTAATTTTACTCAGCATATTTGATAGTATGCGGTTGAATATAGTTAGCATTAGCTAATTAAAGAAAGAGTAGAAACTTTTTTGAGGTTTCTACTCTTTTTGTTTGGAAGATTAAATTAGGGATCTGTATGAAAGAAAAAACTAAAAATATTTTAGCTGTTTTATCGGCAGCGTTTATGTCATTCGTGGGAATTTTGACAGAAACTAGTTTAAATGTAACTTTCCCTACGATGATGAAACAATTTAATGTAGCTCTAGATACTGTTCAATGGACTACTACAGGCTACCTTTTAACCATTGCAATTATTATGATCTGTTCATCGTATTTAAATGAACGCTTTACTGCTAAACAACTATTTGTAGTAGCTTGTGGTGGTTTTATGGTCGGCAGCGTAATTAGTGCGTTTGCGCCTAATTTTTCAATTTTGCTTTTAGGACGTTTAATCTCTGCATTAGGTGCAGGAATTAGTACACCGTTAATGTTTAATTTGGTTACCGAGATTATTCCACGCGACAAGTGGGGCGTTTATATGGGAATTGCTGGGTTAGTAGTCGCTATGGCTCCAACTTTAGGTCCTGCTTTTGGTGGAATTACTAATTTTTATCTATCTTGGCGCTGGATTTTTATTTTTGCGACTATCATTGCTTTGATTGTTTTCATCGCAGGTGTTCTAGTGATTGGCAAATATCATGAACAAGTTAAAAGCGATTTTGATTGGCTAGCGTTTATAATTTTAGCCAGCGCTTTTATTACGTTAACTGTGGGCGTTAATCAAATTAGTAAGGGAATCACCAATCCTCTATTTTGGCTTTTATTAATTGCAACGACTATTTTGATTTTGTTTTTTGTTAAATTATCTCAGAAATCAACCAAGAAGTTGCTTGATCTAGCTGTTTTTAAACAAAAGGCCTTTGTGTGGGGTGCCTTGGCATATTTCCTTTTACAGTTTAATAATATTGGTATCAGTTTTGTATTGCCAAATTACGTTCAAATTGTTGGGCATCAAAACTCTTTAATTGGTGGATTGATATTACTCCCCGGTAGTATTATCGCCGGTTTACTCAATCCTTATTTTGGCAGCTTGTATGATAAAAAGGGCGCTAAATTGCCACTTTACTTAGGTGGCAGTTTTATGATGCTTGGGTGCTTATTATTCATGATTTTTGGCTTGAATTTAAGTGTATTGATGATTGTCATTTTTTACGGCATCATGATGTTAGGGCATAGAATGTCCTTTAGCAATACTTTAGCAGAATCGCTTAAGGTAGAAAAAGGGGAATTGCGTGCGGATGCTACGGCTGTTTATCAAACTAGTCAACAATTAGCTGGCTCCGTTGGAACAACTATCTTGGCTGTGATTATATCTATCTGGCAAAAAAAGCCTAATATAACTTATTCATTAGGAACGGCTCAGGGAAGTCAAGCAGCATTTATTTTTACAGTGATCATTAGTTTAATTATTATCTTTAGTGATTGGAAAATGTTTAAAGCAGAAAATAATAATTAAGTAAGACAATTACTTTAAAATAAGTTATAATAGTATATGAATGATGAAATTTAGTGAGAGATAAAAAGGACGGCTGACACACAGTCGTCCTTTTTTCTTATATCTTGTTATTTTCTTTTAAAAAGCTACGGATAATTTTTTCTCGCATTGCAAGAAAAACCGTATTATGACCTGTAGGATGAATTCGATTGGTTAATAAAATTAAGCCTGATCGTTTAACGCGATCCAAAATCATTAATGTACCGGTAAAACCGGTGTGTAAAATGATTGGATAATGATTTTTAGGATCAAAGCGTAGATCCCAGCCCCAAGAGCGAGGCTTTACACCAGCTGGATTTTTATTATCAAAAAGCAGGCTAACAGTTTTTTGACTGTAAGGTAATATCTCTTTTTTTAGTCCGAGATAACCTTGACTGAAGGTGATTAAATCTTGCATGGTTGAGAAAAGTCCGGCGGAGCCGCAATCTGCACCTAATTGTCGTGCCTTAGGATCATGTGGGATGCCCTGTAAGACCTGTCCATCAACGATTGCAGTTGGTACACAAGCATCTTTTTTAGGTGAAAATGTGGTGTGAGTCAGCGGCATTTGGCTGAATACTTCTTGCGTGGCAACGTCTTGTACAGGTTGATTGAAAATCTTTTTGATAACCAAGCCTAATAAAATGAAGTTGGTATCTGCATAGCGCATTTTATGTTCAAACTCGTCAGTTACGGGTAAATTGATAATTGCTTTTAGTAATTCATCATGATCCAGTTCATCACGATGCGGAATCCAACCGCGAATACCACTGGTGTGAGTTAAAAGATGATAAAGACGAATACGCGAATCTTTAAATTCTGGGACAAACTCTTTTAAAGGCTCGGTAAAATTAAGCTTGCCTTGATCATAAAGCTTTAAAAGTACATTTTCAGTAGCTAAGACTTTAGTTAGACTAGCCAAGTCATATTCAGCAAATGGACTAAGTTGAGTCACGGTAGGGTAGATACTAGCAAATCCTGTCGTTGAGGTAAAGATTTGTTTATCTTTAATGAAAGTGTAGTTTACGCCCGGTACAACTCTTTCAAAGACCATTGATTCAATTAAATGTTGTGTTTTATTATAGTCTATCATTTTTCACCATCCACTCAATTATTATAGACAAAATGACTTGACAAGCATAGAAGAAAAAAGCATAATTATTAATGTTGACTCGCCCGTTGGTCAAATGGTTAAGACGCTACCCTCTCAAGGTGGAGTTATGAGTTCAATTCTCGTACGGGTGATTAATTGAGATATAGCCAAATTGGTAAGGCACAGGATTCTGGTTCCTGGATGTTTGGGTTCGAGCCCCAATATCTCAATAATAGGAAAATGTCTTAATGCTGAAAGCTTTAAAAGCCCAGTGTTAAGGCATTTTTGTTTTATGCGATTTTCTGAAATTAGGTGAAAATAAGCAAAATAATACAATATTCTAAGCAATATTTTTACTGGCATTTACTAGCACCAAAAAATATAAAATTGGTCTAATTGAAATTATTTTAGTGTGTAGGTGGGCTAATCTTAGATGTTTAGCCATGATATAATAAGCATGTATCATATTTATGTTAATAACCAATGAACCAACGATAAAAAGCGTTGGTTTTCTTTTTAGGCAAAATATAACTAAAAGGTATTGAATCAAGGCAAGGGTGAATATTAATTATGATTAAGCAAAATAAAGGCGTAAGAGATTTCTTTAAAAATGATTATCCTAAATTATATTTGTTGTCTGGTAGCCAGATACCCACCGATATTAATTTAGACGATAAAAGCCGTATTGGCTATTACTGTAATGTTCTAGCTGTAACATGGTTTGCCATCAATCAACTTGAAGACACGCCACAGCATCCCTATAGAACGATTATTGTAGAACATTGTATTAACCATGTAACTATAAAAGACATAGTAAATACGTATAAACACTGTGGAGATTGGGGAAGGAATAGGAAAAATGAAGCATTAAAAAAGTTTGCTGAAATATTTAAACAGGAACAGATTAAGAATAAGATCTATCCGCTGCTAGAATTTGAGTAAAAAAATAAGCACCAGTAATTAGGTTTACTAGTGCTTTTAGTATGCTGCCAGATTGATTTTAAGAGGGGCTAGGGCGGTTTTATTAGCGGTTTAGTATGACTATACTTAATAGTGCAAAAACGGTTCAGGCTTGAAATTTAATAGACAAGGTTAAAAGCCACGCCTTGCAAGGGATGAAACCAATTTTCTTGACTTGAAAAAAGCCCCGAAAACTGAACTTTTCTTAACCCGATTGAAACTTTCTAATTTAAATCCCGATTCGTTGATGACTGTTGCGACATAAAAGCCCCAAACCTGTAAAAACCTGAACTTAATTAATTGAAATAATGCTGTTATATCAAGTATTAAAAGAGTTGAGTAAGTGGCATACTTAACAAGTAAAAAAGGGGCTATTTTGCGTCATTTTGCGTCATTTAGAACCTGACAAAACCTGAATTTTACCAATTTCTCCCAATCAAAAAGCCCTTAAATGCTCGATCTTGTTAGATTGATAAATTGCAATATTTATTACTACAAAAAGTTAGCAAAAGTTAGCTAACCACAGACCACATTGAGTAAATCCGCTCTTGTTCAAAACAATAATGTAGTAGTTTGTAGTATTTATTTTAGTCAGTTCCATAAATAAATTTTAATCAATTCAATTTTGAAAAGCCCCTAAATACTTCAGAAGTATTTAAAAGATCAATGATGTCAATTTCATCTTTAGCTAGCCACTGCCTTCTTAACATAATGATAACAAAATAGGTGCATCCCTTGAATGTGGAATACACCTAATAATTAATATTTATTGCTAACCACCTCTATTGGCGTAGGGGTGGTCAGAATCCAAATTTGGATTTTGGCGGATTGTTTAATTCAAATATTGAGAGTGGACTTTTTAGTGTGTCCACAGGATTTTTTAAAAAATGCTGTAATCCGTTGGGACTGTAAGGCTAGACAAGTTGGACACAAAAAACGACTTTTTTATTTATCTTTTTATATATATTAGTATTTAGTAGGGTAACTTTATTTTTCTTACGCTATTATATATATTTTGTGTCTTTTAAGTCCAAAGTATAATAAATACAGTAATATCAAGGCTTGAGCATGGACACAAACTATTTATTTTTGTGTCTTTTTAGTTCCTTTGTGTCCTGTTAATACTTTGTGTCTTTTGTGTCTTTTGTGTCTTTTACGTCCATGTATGTTAAATTCATTGAATCAGTATTTAATTGAATGTTTAACCACACTTGTAATTTATGGTTACCTCTCATTCTTCTCCTTTGCTTAAATCCATGTTCACGCATTTTCTTATTGAAGTCTCTAAACGATTCAAGGCAAAAAATATTGTGCCCTGTGTTCTTGTACCATGTTCTATAAGCTTGGTAAGTAGTATCTTGGAATCTATAACCATTTTCATTAAGAATAACAATATCATTTACAAATTGTAAAAATGGTTCGCTGTCGATCTTATTTTCTTTTAGAATTGCATTGCTTTCTTCTGTGTGAACCATGACACCATCAATTTTTACATCTATAGCTGTTTTAACAATCCATTCCAGTAAATCCTTATTGTAAATATATTCATCTTTGATTTTTCGGTTGCTAGCATTTTCGGCATAATGTTTATTAAATTTGATTACCCGAATACGTCTATAGGTAGCATCGCTATTGTCTTTAAATTTTGGTAAATCATTTAATGATTGAACAATCAAACATGTGGGCTTGTAAGAGTAGGCTTTTTCATATTTATCATTAATAGGGATGCTATCCCCTGTGGATGCACTCTTAAAACGCTCGCTTGAATCAATAGGCTTGTTAGGGTCGTTATCATCGCCAATAACCAACGGCTTGTTTACAATGGTTGCCAGTATTGCATCTTTTTCAAATTCATTTAGCTTGATTGAAGCATAATTGCCTTCACCTGCAATATTTTCTAATAGTTGTTCAAATGTTCCTTTGCCTGCTGAACCATGTTTAGCATCAAGTAAGAATACAGCAGAATGATAGCTATAATTACTGTTAACCACAGCCTTAAATGTTTGCCAGATAAGTTTGATTTTGTCTTCTTTATTTTCTGCAATATCTTCATTAATCCATTTACTAAAACTCCAATTATCAAAGCGGGGCTCTTGAGCATCAGGATTATAATTTACAGCTATCTTAGATGTAAAAACATATTTAGGTGAGTAATTTAATAATTGGTGTTTTTGAGCATCAAAAATTCCATTGCCTAAAACATATAAATTAGAATTATTAGTTAAATATTTTCTTTTACCTTCGATTCTTAGCTTGGATTTAACTTCTTTAATATTTTTTTCTGTTATCTGTGGTTCAACGGTATTAATCAATTCTTCAATTAATAAATTATTTTTTTCATAAATACCAGATTCAGGATTATAAAAATATAATGCTGATTTTTGCCATTCATCTTGGTTATTACCAACAACAGCCCACAGAATATATTTTTCTAGGATTGAGGTAACACGTCTAAAATTGAGAATAGCCTTTTTTTTGGGGTGTCCATCTGCAACATTTTGTTCCTTAATTAATTGGCGCTGTTCTAGTCCCTCGTTACGCAAAATATTTTTTAACTGTTTGATTGTTGTATTTTCTTGATTAAATCCATAGACATTTTTAGCCGTTGTATCCCTAGAACTGTTAAAAGTTTCTATGGTGTCTGTAATTGCCTTATTTATGGTTCGCTGTCCATAGGTAGTGGCACCTCGTTTTTTATCCCATTTATCCCGCATTAACTTAGATTGCCTAAAAATAGCATCCATCTTTTTAGAATCCTTATTAGTCCAAAATGCAAGATAATCACATAGTGCTATATCTGCTTCACTTTGAGAGTTATAATCATATTCACCATTCATTAAATGCTTGATTTTTACACCATTTGAACTGGCAAGCATTTTATTAATGATTTCATCAATAGATAAATTATTACTGTTAGGGATGCTGTTCCTTGTTTCCACAGGGGTGTTATTTTGATTCTTCCCAACTGTGGACATATACAGCTCTCTTAAATTCTTTTTACTAATAAGTTTAATTTCTTTTTGCGTATTGAGAATGTTACCAGTTAAAGCAAAAAAACGTTCTTTCCCGTATATTTCATAGCTTCCACGCCTGTTATTATCAAAAGGGTATTTTCCTTTTACGATTGCATGAATACCTTTACCAGATTGCGAAACTTCTAAATAACTGTGTGCAATTAATCCATTCAACCAATATATAAGGTTGTTAGGATTAGTAGGATTATGTTTAAATTTTTCAATTTCTTCAGGAATATCATCTACATCAATTCCGATATAATCATTATTAAAGAAGAAACCTACGCCATCATAATTATTATTTTGTTTTAAAGCGTTTGAAGCTGTTTCAAAACTACACCATGTAGTAGAATCATTAGAGCTTGCGCCTTTGCCAGTAATAGGATTAATAGGAATTTTCCCTTTATGCTGTCCTTCTTTACGTGGAGGCTGAATTTTAAATACGCACCATTGTTTTAACTTTGTTAATTCTTTTGGAATGTTATTAATATTTGTTATCATAAAAAAATCCTTTCTAAATTCGACCTCCTATAAAATCAAGATCTGTATCAATTTCATCTAATGTATTATTAATTGCTTCAAGGTTTTTGTTTAACTTCTTTAGTTCCTGTATTAATTCCTTGTTCATGTTTTTACCTCCAAACGTTAAGCATTTAAGATTAATCTACCTGCACATATTAATACCGTCGTGAATTGCGATGGTATTTTTTATTTTGCCTTGATTGACGGCATCTCATGATCTTTAAGCCATTGAGTTATTGATTTTTTACCATAGAGTTTGCGACCGTCAATATTAGCCACTGGCATCCCTAAAGAAGCCCAATATGTAATCGTGGAATCAGCAACGCCAAAATATTTAGCAATTTCTTTACGGTTTAAGTAAGGCTTGCTTGATGTGGTGGCTTGCTTGATTGCATCCCTCACAACGTTAAGCACATAGGTTTTAATTTCTGTTTCTTGGTTTTCGTCTAGTTTGAACTCCATTGTTAACGCTCCTTAATTGATTTAGCATTGTCTGTTAAGTCGGTTGAATAATCAGCAAGTTCATTGGTTAAATGCTGCAGCATCTTTTTAGTACTCATAGGGTCGGACGGGTCATCTTCTGGTACATCTTCAATTAACTTAGACAATAATCCATAGCTAACAAATATTTGTTCTGCAATTCTGTTCATTTCATATAAAGCTTGATGCAATTTAATTTCATCGTTCACGGTTTAAGCCTCCTCGGGTTCAAAGTCGTCAAAATCATATTTACCACCTTGCAAGTCGTAGACGGTTTGGGCTAGTTCGTCCCTCATAACCTCTATATATCTTTCAGGAATCTTATTTCGTCCATATTCCATAATCGTACCGTCTACAAATGCACAATAGAGGTAGCCGTCCTTATACCAACGATTTACCACGTTTGAACCGTCTGCACTGTAATTAGTCATGGTTTACCACCGCCTTAGTGGGATGCACTGCTGCTGTGTGGGCTTGCATGAAATCATCAATAGCGGTTTTGCTAATGCGCTTAGAGTTACCAATAATAGTTACTGGTAAACCTTGTTTAATGTAATAATTTAGGGTTTTGTGTGATTTAACACCTAAATACTTCATAGCTTCTTTAAATGAAAAATATTCTGTCATAGTGTTTCTCCTTTTCCTACATTTGTTTACAAGTAATATAATATTCTACATTTGTAGGAAAGTAAAGAAAATAATAAACTTTTGTAGGAATATTTGCTATTATGTAATAAAGAGGTGAAAAACAATGACACAGAATAGAATTAAAGAATTGCGTAAAAAGGTTGGATTAAGTCAAGCACAACTAGCTAATAAAATTGGAATAAGTAATCAAATAATTAGCTTTTATGAAAATAATAAGCGTGAACCAAAAATAGAAACGTGGCAAGCATTAGCAAACTTCTTTGATGTAACAGTTCCATATTTACAAGGAATTGATGACAAACCGAATACAGGTTATTCAAAGGATTACATCTATAAACAGTTGGATGATGCTTACAAAGAAAAATGGAAAGACCCAACAGGTCAAATAATGGGCGGTGGTTTTGATAAAACAGTCGATGCTTATTTAAAACAAGCCAAAATAAAAAAGCCCTCCAAAATTGATAAAACTTTTTGGAAAACTAATTTTAATTTCTTATTTGATAATCCTAATATTAAGCGGCTGCTAACCACTAAAGACAAATACAACGATGATGATATTAAGTTATTACTTGAATATACTATCTTCTTAAACTTTACAACTATGAAGCAGATAATAGATTATTACAATAATAATTAATGCTGACATCGCAATTCTAAAGCCTTGTTCGTTCTGATTAGTTGTTAGTTGATTATCTTGCATCCCACAGAGGGGCGGTAAAATACAGACCCCACATATTCAATTCATGTTAAGCATTTAAGATTAGTCTACCTGCACACGTACTACTTAAAAGAGGTTATTAACATGAATAATGATATTAAGGAATACACCACGCCTAGTGGGAAAAAGCGTTATGGTTTTAATTTATATGTGGGTGTTGATGAAACAACAGGGCATTCAATTCAAATTAGAAAACAAGGCTATAAATCAAAACAAGAAGCACAAGAGGCATATTTAAACTATCAACTTAAAGTAGTTAAAGGCGAGTATATCCCAGAAAGCAAAGGACATATTACTTTTAATAAGCTTTATAAGATGTGGCTTAAGCTTTATCGTGAAACCGTTAAGACTAGCACATATGCTACTACTACGCGCTATTTTGACGACCATATTCTAAAGCAATTAGGTAACAAGTATATTGATAAATTAACCGTTTTAGACTGTCAGAAAGCCGTAAATATTTGGTTTAATGATGCGCCTAAGACTTATAAGCGGTTCATACGTTATACGAATAATGTTTTGAACTACGGCATCAATAATTTAGAACTGATTAGTAAGAATCCAATGAATAAGGTTATCCCACCTAAAGCTAAAAATAAGCCTAAACCATTCACCGACTTTTACTCTAAAGATGAATTAAACATCTTTCTAAGGGATGCAAAAGAATACAACTTCAAGTATTTTGTTTTCTTTAGGTTATTAGCTTATTCAGGAATGCGTAAAGGTGAGGCATTGGCGCTTAAATGGTCAGATATTAATTTCAAAGATAATACTATTAGTATTAATAAAGATGTAACAGTTGGTTTAAACAATGAATTGTATGAAGACACGCCTAAAACTGAAAATAGTTTCAGAACTTTAGATATGGATGCAGCCACAATGGAATATTTGAAAGAGTGGCGGTTAATGCAACAAAAGACCATGCTTAAATTAGGCTATAACTTCTTAAATAGTGATAATTTACTTTTTTCTACTATTAATAATGGTTATCTTTCAATGTCAAAACCACGGCAATGGAATGTGGCTATTTGTAAGAAGTACAAACTAAGAAGAATTAAGATTCACGGCTTTAGGCATACTCACGCTTCTTTATTATTTGAAGCTGGTGCATCAATGAATGAAGTTAAAGCACGTTTAGGACATGCGGATATTAACACGACCATGAATATTTATACCCACGTTACAGACGACCAGAAAAAGGATACAGCTAACAAACTTGTGCGTCTGTTAGAGGGTAAATAATCAATATTCTAAGCAATATTATTTTTTAGGTTTAAAAATACAGATATATCAAGGCGTTAAGACAATGTGATTCGAGCCCCAATATCTCAATAATAAAGAAAAGGTTTAAGCTATTTCAGCCAATGTCATTAAGTTAAGACATTGACAATTAATATTAGACTTTTAAAGCACTGATTTAACATTTAATTGGTTAAATTGGTGCTTTTTTCGTACAACAAATAAGGCATAGCACAGATTC